>NZ_KV791443.1:0-34584 GCF_001807895.1 Stenotrophomonas sp. HMSC10F07 | reverse complement strand
GCTTCTGAGGTTGCCGGCCAGCGGCCGGCACTACTGCGGGGGCAGGGCGCAGCCCTGCAAATAGCCCTACCCCCGCGGTCGGCTGCGCGAGGGCACCAGTGCGAACGTATCCACCGCCAGCTTCTCGGCGTGGTTCAACCACGCGCGGATCTCCAGATCGTCCACTTCGTGGTCCAGCCCGAACGACACGTTGATCTTGCCGTTGGCATCGGGCTGTACCCACTGCTGGGCCAGTACCACCTTGCGCTGCGAGGACACCGCTTCGATCCAGAAACCGCGGTCCGGGCGCGTGCTCGCCACCAGTTGCAGCATGTACTGGCCGGCACGCGTACGGCGTCCCTTCTGGGTGATCATGTGTGCCTGGCGCACGCTCGGGCGCGGGCCCTGGAGCGTATCCAGCGGTGCATCCACCGCGATGCCACCGCGCAGGTCGTTGTCGCGGTACAGCTTGAAGCCGTTGTCGCGGTTGACGAGCAGGGCGCACCAGTCACCATCGGCCGAGCCGTCCTCGAACGCGGTGCAACGGTCGACGTAGGCCAGGGTGTTGTCCGGGTTGGCATCATCGAACTGGCGCGACGTGTTTTCCAGGTACACCGACTTCAAGCCCCACTCCTTGTCGTACTCCAGCAGCACCGGCGGCTGCACGTGCTGCAGGCCAACGACCACCTGATCATCGCCATCGATCTTCAGTTCGCGGGTCGGCTGGCCCAGCCACAGCGAACGGGCGAAGGCCAGGTACTGCGGGTAGTCGCGGCCATCATCGCGCCGCGCGGCCACGCTGGCACTGGGCGCGCGCTGCGGGTCGATCAGCGAGCGGCCAAAGCCCATCGTCTTCAGGTTCGGGTCCAGCAGGCCGAGCAGGGTCGCACCGGAATCCAGGGTGGTGCCAGCGTCGGCACTGAGCTGCTGCGGGGCAATGCCGTCGCCGAGGAACAGCAGCAGGTTCTCGCGCTTCTGCTTGGCCAGCACGTGGCTGAGATCGTTGGGCATCGCCAGGTGGTCGGAGGCGATCACGATCAGCGTGTCCTTCCCATACGGGCTGGCCTGGATACGCTCGACCAGCTGTGAGATCAGGCGGTCGGTGCACTTGAGTGCATTGAGCAGGCCGATGTTGCCGTACCCGCTGCGGTAGCGCTCGCCCTTGCACGACACCGGCAGGTGGCCCGCCGGGTGGTGGGTGTCCATGGTCAGCGTGGTCAGCATGAACGGTGAACCGGCGCGCGAGAGCTGCTCGAACCGCTGGTAGGCGGTGTCCAGCAGCACGTCGTCGTGCACGCCCCAGGCCGAGTAGTGGATGCGGCCGATCTTCTTCTGCTGCTTGAACCAGGCCAGGTCATGCACTTCGTCAAAGCCATGGCTGGCCAGGAACTGGCCCTTGCCGGCGAACTGGCCGTTGGCGCCGCCCAGGTAATGGTTGGTGTAGCCCTGCTGCTTCAGGTAGTCGCCCAGGCACACCGCCTTGGGCAGGAAACTGCCCATGCGGTCCATGCTGTTCTCGTCGCCCTGCGAGGTGGTCAGCGGCACGCCACACATTGACGACACCAGGCCGGCGATGGTCCAACCGCTGCCTTCGGCCGAGGCCAGGCCACGTACGTCCAGCGACTCGGATGCCAGGCGGTTGAGGTTGGGCATCAGGCCGGGAAACACGGCCTCGTCCAGATAGGTGCGTTCCAGGCTCTCGCCGTAGATCCATACGATGTTGCGCGGGCGCTGCAACGGCTGCGTCGGCACCTGGTACTCGGGGGCGATGCGGGCGAAATCGACCGGGCGCAGCTGCTGGTAGAGGCGTTGGCCGTCACGGGCCAGCGGACTGATCAGGATCGTGGCCACCCACACGGTCGCGAAACCGGCGAACAGCGCACCACCGTGGCCGGGCCGGTGCCAGCGCTTCACCCGCGTGGCAAACAGCGGCAGCAGCGAGACCAGCGCCAGCACGATGAAGCCGGCGATGTAGCCCTTGAAGTCGGAGACACCAGCGCCTTCCATGTCGGCGCCGAGGTGATAAAGCGTGGCGGCGTTGAGCCCATCCCCGGACAGCTTGTCGATCAGCCACCACGCGCTGAGCATCAGCAGTAGCAGCGAGAATGCACCGGCCTTCCACCACACCCACTTGTCGGACGCGAGGAACAGCCAGCACAGCAGCAACAACGACAACAGCAGTATCCAGAGCATAGGCAGCTTCGGCAGTGACGGGGTGGTGGTGATGGACGTCGTACCGACGCGTGTCCATCCGACCGGCGCTGCTGCAAGCACATCCACATGACAGGCCGATGACCCGATAGTGCATGCACGAACCTGACTGAAATGTTTGTTGGAATGACGCGCGCGCAATCACGCCGCAAAGGTAAAGCGAGCGTGAAACGCTTCGTTGGATTGCATTAAAAACCGCATGAATACGCGGCTTTTTCGCCAATGCATCAGCGGTGCCCGCGTTCCTCGCGTGCCCGCGCGCGGCGATCGAACAGCAATGCACTGGTGACGATGCCCAGTCCCAGCACCACGCCGATCAGCAGCAGTATCAGTGCGATCAGGGGATAGCCGAACAGGTGCCAGCCGGTGTCGATCTTCATCATCATTGCCGCAGCCATGATCAACGCGGCGCTGATGATGCCGGCCGCCACGCGGTTGGCGATCTTCTGCAGGTTCTCCATCAATCGCGATTCTTCCAGCCCGGTCACCTTCATCTGCAGGCGGTTCTCGGCCAGCAGCGCCATGATGTCCGACAGCTTGCGCGGCCCATCGCGCAGCAGCTGCTGCAGCTCCATCGCCTCGCTGGCGATGTTGGCCGCCGACAGGGATTTCTTCAGGCGCGCGCGCATCACGTGCTGCAGCTGGCGCTCGACGATGCGGCGCGTGTCCAGCTCCGGTGCCAGCAGCCGGCACACGGTTTCCAGGTTGAGCAGGGCCTTGCCCAGCAGGCTCAGTTCCGGCGGCGTGCGCAGGCCGCAGGCGGTGGCGATGCGCACCATGTCCAGCACCACGCGGCCTTCGGAGAAGCTGCCACTGGCGGCGTAGCGCGCGATCAGCTGGCCGGTCTCGCGCAGGTAGCGCTCTTCGTCGAAGGCCTCCAGTCGCGTGCTGATGCTGATCAGATCGTCGGCCACTTCTTCGCCGCGGCCATCGACGGCGGCGAACAGGATCTTCAGCAGCCGCTCGCGCAGGCGCGGCGGCATGTGCGCGACCATGCCCAGGTCGAAGATCGCCAGCCGGCCATCGGGCATCACCCGCAGGTTGCCCGGGTGCGGGTCGGCATGGATCTCGCCATGCACGAAGATCTGGTCCAGGTAGCCGCGGATCAGCGCCGCTGCCAGCGGATCCATGTCCTGCTCGGTGCGGCGTACGCCAGAGATCGCATCCACCCGCACGCCGGTGGCGAGCTCCATGGTCAGCACGCGCTGGCTGCTGTAGTCCCAGATCGGCTGCGGCACCCACAGGCGGCGGAAGGGCCGCAGATGCCGTCCGAAGCGGGCCAGGTTCTCGGCCTCGGCGTGGTAGTCCAGCTCCTGCATCAGGGTCTTGGCGAACTCGTTGAGCCAATCGCGCAGGCGCACGCGGCGGCCCACCTGGGTCAGGTGATCGGCGGCCAGCGCAAAGCTGCGCAGCGCTTCCAGGTCCGAGCGCAGCTGCGCGGCCACTTCAGGCTTCTGCACTTTCACCGCCACCTGGCGGCCATCATGCAGCACAGCGCGATGCACCTGCGCGATCGACGCACAGCCCAACGGCTCGGGATCGAACGAGGCAAACAGCTTGCTTACCCCCACGCCCAGCTCCTGCTCGATGATGGCGTGGATGCGCTCGACCGGGATCGGCGCCACCTTTTCCTGCATGCGTTCCAGGGCGGTGGCGAACTCCACCGGTACCATGTCCGGGCGGGTGGACAGCATCTGGCCCAGCTTGACGAAGGTCGGCCCCAAGGCCTCCAGGTCACTGACGAACTGCTCCGGGTTGCCATCGGCGGGCACGTCGGCCTGGTTGCTGGCGACGTCCAGGTTCATGCCCGAGAACACGCCCGAATGGCGGTAGCGCAGGAGCAGGCGCAGGATCTGGCTGCGCCGGTTCATGCCTTTGACCAGCGGAGGATTGCCATTGGCGGTGGGCGGATTGCTCAAGCGGAACTCCCATGCGGCAAGGACGGTAGTGCCGGGCGCTGGCCGGCAATGCCCGGATTCGGCAGTGTCGCCGGGGGAAGGTGGGCATGCGGTGAACCCCGCAGCTATCGCAGAGGCCGGCGGATCGGTCAGAATCGGCTCATTCCCATTCTTGGACGCCCCATGGCCGGTGCCAGCCTGTTCGCCCTGCTCGACGATATCGCCTCCCTGCTCGACGATGTCTCGGTGCTGACCAAGGTCGCCGCGAAGAAGACCGCCGGTGTGCTGGGCGACGATCTGGCGCTGAACGCGCAGCAGGTGACCGGGGTCAACGCCAACCGCGAGCTGCCAGTGGTGTGGGCGGTGGCCAAGGGCTCGCTGGTCAACAAGGTGATCCTGGTGCCGGCGGCCCTGGCGATCAGTGCGTTGGAAGCCTGGCTGCGCAGTCGCGGCTGGAACGTGCCGCTGATCGTGCCGCTGATGATGATCGGCGGTGCCTTCCTGTGCTTCGAAGGCGTGGAGAAGCTGGCGCACCGCTTCCTGCATTCCTCCGACGACGATGCCGAGCGCCAGGCCGAACGCCGCAAGGCGCTGGCTGACGCGCAGGTGGACATGGTCGCGTGGGAGAAGGACAAGGTGAAGGGCGCGATCCGCACCGACTTCATCCTTTCGGCCGAGATCATCGTGCTCACCCTGGGCGTGGTCGCCACTGCGTCGTTCACCAACCAGATCCTCACGCTGAGCGTGGTCGCACTGGCGATGACCGTGTTCGTCTACGGACTGGTGGCGGGCATCGTCAAGCTCGATGACGTTGGGCTGTACCTTTCGCGCAAGGGCGGTGCCATTGCCGCCTTCGGTCGAGGCCTGGTGGCGTCGGCGCCGTGGCTGATGAAGTTCCTGTCGGTGGCCGGCACCATCGCCATGTTCCTGGTCGGCGGCGGCATCCTGGTGCACAACGTGCCGGCCCTGCACCACGCGGTGCAGGCGCTGGGCGGCGAAGGGCAGTGGGGCTGGCTGATCAGTGCTGCGGCCAACATGGTGGTCGGCATCATCGCTGGTGCCGTCGTGCTCGCGGCGGTGACCGGCTTCCAGAAGCTGCGCGGGAAATGATCTGTAGAGCCGAGCCCACGTTCGGCTGCTCTACGGCGCTCCGCGCCGCCGCCCGAGCATCGGCTCGGGCGCTACAGAGTCCGCACGCTGGATCATCACCCCGCCTGCACCCGGTTCTTGCCCTGCCGCTTGGCGGCATATAGCGCGTCATCGGCGCGCCGCAGCAGGGTCTCGGTATCGTCGCCGGGCTGCCACTGCGCCAGCCCGGCGCTGAAATGCACCGGCACGCGCTGGTCCTGCACGGTCAGCACGCGATGGGCCAGCGAGCGCTGCAGGCGCTGCACGGTGGCCATGCTGTCGGCGCCCTGGGTTTCCGGCAGCACGAGCACGAACTCGTCGCCGCCCAGCCGTGCGATGCCGTCGGTGGCGCGCAGCAGCAGCTTGCACACGGCCACCAGGTGCTGCAGCAACGCATCGCCACCGGCATGCCCATGCGTGTCGTTGGTCTGGTGGAAATCATCCAGGTCGATCACGGCCACGCCCAGGGGTGAGTTGTTGCGTGCGGCGCGGGCCAGCTCGCGCTCCAGCAGTTCGTCCAGGCCACGGCGGTTCAGCGCCTGGGTCAGTGGATCGATGCGTGCCAGGTCACCAGCGGCGCGCAGTTCCTGCTCCAGCTCGGCAATGCGCTGCTCTGCGCGCTCCACTTCCTGCCGCGCATTGGCCAGGTGATCGCGGGCCTGTGCGGCCTGCTGCTGCACTTTGCCTGTATCGCGCATCACCTCCTGCAGCAGCTGGTTGAGGTCGGCGATGCTGCGCGCCTCGCGCAGCTGCAACGCGTAGCTGCCGATGCGGTCGTGGTATTCGCCGGTGCTGGTGGCCATGCCATCCATGCGCTCGATGAACTCGCCCATCAACCCGCGCATCGCCGCCTTCGAATCGTCGATGCCCTGGCGCAGCAGCCCCTGCTTGTAGATCACTTCGCGCAGTTCGGCCCGGGTGCGCTCGACCGCTTCCGCTTCCAACGGACCGTCCAGCAACTGGCGTACCGCCGCGATCTGGCCCTGCAGCCAGCTGCGGTCGTCCAGCAGCTCGCTGACGTTCTCCAGCAGCAGCGCGAACAGCTCCAGCAGCAGCGCCTGCTGCTCCTGCCAGCTTTCGGCGCGCACGCCGACCTGGTGGCCAAGTTCGCGCACGCCCTGTTCGATGGGTTCCAGGGCCGTGCCCGGCTGCCACTGGCGCAGGCGCATGGCCAGCGCCTGCGCCTGCTCGCGCAGGTCCGGGTCGTGCTGCAGCAGGGCCACCACCGCACCGCCCAGCAGCAGCCGCAGCTGCTCGGACAGGCGCAGGCTTTCCGGCTGCCCGTCCGGCGAATGCTGCTCGATGGTGCGGATGTACTTGTCGATCAGCTGCCGCATCGCGCGCCCATAGCGCGGCCAATCGGCGCTGGCCTGCGCCGACTGCAGGCGGTCGCCCATGTCGCCCAGTTCGCCGGGCAGGGTGGCCATGCCGTTGGCGAACGCCGCCAGCAGCGGTTCCGGCGCATCGGCGACTGCGAACAGCTGCTGCAGCGCCACGCCACCGCCGCCCTGCAGCACTACGCGGTCACCCCGCCCATCGTCCACCACCGCGCGCACGCGTGCCGGCGGCCCAAGGGCGGTACCGGGGGCAGGGCGGTGGTCGGGCTGGTCCGTCATGGAGCGAATCCTGGGGCTGGCAGGGACTGGTTCCAGCATATCGGCGCGGCCGCCGAGGGCTTGAACGGCTAGGATGGGTGACAGGATGCCGCAGTGGAGGTGGTGATGCGCGTGATGTTGCTGGGGGCGACCGGCCTGGTCGGTGGGCTGACCCTGCGCAGGCTGCTGGACGACCCGCGCTGCAGCGCCGTGGTTGCCCCGACCCGCCGCCCCGTGGCGTTGACTCACGGGAAGCTGGAGAACCCGGTACTGGCATTCGACGCGTTGCCCACTTCGCCAGAATGGGCCCGCGTTGACGCGGTCATCTGCGCGCTGGGCAGCACCATCGCCCAGGCCGGCAGCCGCGAGGCCTTCCACCGTATCGACCACGACTATCCGCTGGCGTTCGCCCGCCTGGCGCAGGCGCAGGGTGCGCAGGCCTTTGTGCTGAACTCCGCAGCCGGCGCCAATCCACAGTCGTCGATCTTCTACAGCCGGGTGAAGGGCGAGCTGGAGCGTGACCTGCGCGCGCTGGGATTCAACTCGTTGACCCTGGTCCGCCCAGGGCTGATCGGGGGCGAGCGCAACGAGGTGCGTCGCGGCGAACGCCTGGCACTGACGGTGCTGGGTGCTTTGGGGCCGGTGTTGCCGCGTGCGTGGCGGATCAATCCGGCCACAGAGATTGCCAGGGCGCTGGTCGAGGCTGCGTTGGCCCCGCAGCCGGGCGAGCACGTGGTGGCGTCGAGCACGCTGGTCGGCTGATGTCGCGAGCGCTGCGCCTGACCCAGCTGCTGCAGCTGCTGCGCCGTCATCGACGGCCGGTGGCCGGGCAGGCGCTGGCCGAAGCGCTGGGCATCAGCCTGCGCACGCTGTACCGCGATATCGAAACGCTGCGCGAGCAGGGCGCCGACCTGCGTGGTGAGGCCGGCGTCGGCTACCAGCTGGCGCCGAGCGATACCTTGCCTCCCATGACCCTGCCACCGGCCGAAATCGACGCGCTGGTGCTTGGCCTGCGCTGGGTTGCGGCCCGCACCGAGCCGGCGCTGGCTGAGGCCGCGCGTGATGCTTTGGCGCGTATCGCGCATGTGCTGCCCGCAGCACGCCGGGAAGCCTTGCGTGATAGCGGCCTGCGCGTTGGCCCTTCGCGCGCTGCGGCCAAGGTACCTGCTGCACGCCTGCAGGCTGTGCGCGAAGCGGTGAGCGCGCAACAACGCCTGCAGTTCGGCTACCAGGATGCGCAGGGCCAACGTACCGAGCGCATTGTCTGGCCGTTCGCGCTGGGCTACTTCGATGAAGTGCCGATGCTGGCGGCGTGGTGCGAAGGCCGCGAGGACTTCCGCCATTTCCGCCTGGACCGCATCCGCCAGGTGCGCGTGCTGGAGGATCGCTACCTCGTGCCGCGCGCCACGCTGCTGCGGCGCTGGCAGAAGGCGCAGGGCATCGCGCCGGACTGGTTGGACCGCTCGTAACCACATCGAGGAATGGCGCTGTGCGTCAACGCGGTGGGCTTACACAGCTGGTGGGCTATGTGCCGGGGGAGGCCGGGGTGGTACAGGTAATCGTCGACTCTATGGCCTGGGTTACGAGGCCCGACGCATCTTCCAAGAATGTCCTGACTCTCGAAACTTGAGGTTCACCAGGTTTACTTGGTGTACAACCCCAAGTGAAGGTGATGGGGGATGGGATGTTCCTGTCGACTTTGGCGCGGCCACCGCTGCAGATCCATCCGGCAGGACAAGTCAAGATCTCGAGGTTGATATATACCGGAAACCTCGGATACCCACTGAAGTTCATCGTGGCAGTAACACTGGCGCCTGTTCCAGACACGTTCGGAACGCTGTCCAGCTGAAATGGCTTCGTCAAGGTAGCCACGCCCAGGGTGGACATCCTCTCTATGGGCATGAAGAAAAGGTCATTCGCCCAAGGAGAGCCGTCGTTTCCCCTGCCATGAACAAGGCCGTAGGCCGAGTTGCCGGCATAGACGGGGCCACCACTATCGCCGCCTTTGTTCATCACGGTTCCATCAAGGCTGACGACTTGGACGTAGGTGCCGGCTTCCCCATTCCAGTTGGCTGCGAACTCTGCGTCTTTGATGGATCCGCATGTGCGACCGGTCGTTACGCCGAACTTGCAGACCGTTGTGCCTGGTGTCATGTCGGCAAGTGATGCCTCATCGGTTATCGTCAGTTTTTCCCCATCGACAATGATTTCGTTCGACTGGGAGAAGATGACGCCGCCACGCTGCTGTGCACCCCACTGAACGTCGTAAGATCCTTTGTTGCGTTCACTCTTGAACAGAATGCGAGCGGTTGGATTGCGCTGATAATTGTCATTGTCACAGTGACCGGCAGTGGCCAAGCCTAGTTCGCGAGTTGCAGTTTCGACCACGTTGAAGCCGGCTGTGCAGAGCTGCTGCTGGTAGCCTCCAGTCGCCGCCCGCCCGCTACGGTGTTTGTTGGCTCTATGAAACCTGTGGTCTCTTTTATGTGGATGAAGTCGGCGACAGAGAGAAGTTTGGAAAGTCTGGCGCGTACGGCATCGGGATCACGTACATATACCTCTACGATAGAGATCTTCGTGTTTACCGTGGCTGCAAACTCAATGCCGGCCTTGACGAGCTGATCGGACACCTCCTCTTGGGTGGCGCGGAGAAGCTCGAGAGAACGTGGCGCGGTTTCTGCGACGTAGAGGCGGTCCTTGGTGTAAGCAGAAAGTTGGCGTGAGGCATCGCCGGTGAACCTCACCACGATCCTGAATTCAGGGGGGTGCTCGATGTAAAGGCCGGCGAACGTCTCCGGCTTCTCCCTCTGAAGCCGTGCGCTGAGTTTACCTGCGGCCCGTTCCGCATCCATTCGTTGCGCGGCTTCGAACGTGCCTATGTGCATGGTTTCCGCGTAGTGCTGTATTGCTACATCCTTGGGGGCGTCGTCCGCAAGGGCGGGAGAGGCGGTGAGGATGGCTGCCAACAACGGGAGATAACTGCGTATTGTGGTCATGAACTTTCCTTTTCATGTGTATTACGTGAAGTGGCGTTCCATCTGCATTTGAATCTAAATCACTTCTGTCTGTTGCAACTGGTAACTGCGTCTCCCTTTGATTGGTCCGAGCGAAGGTTCATCGCCGACGACAGCTCCCATCATGACTTGGCTTTGCGATATATCGCGAGATCACAGCGGGTCGCCTGTTTTTCCATCCGATGGCGGAAGTGCCCGAAATACGCGAGATGTTCGAACGACGATCGGCTCTACCCGATCGATTTCATCCGCTTGATCTACTGACAGAGTATGTCAGCAGGCGTGTTCCACCATGAACGCTCCCAACAACGGAGGTTCCCCATGTTCATACCCAGCACCCTGCTGCAGTACGTGCGCGACGTCGCCACCAGCGCCACGTTCTACAGCGGCATTCTCGGCAAACCACCGGTCGAGCAGTCGCCCGGCTTTGCCCTGTTCCTGCTCGGCGATGGCGCCGCACTCGGCCTGTGGCAGCGCGATGACGTGCAGCCGCCGGTGTCCGCGCAGGCCGGCGCCGCGGAACTGGCGATGGTGGTGGCCAACCCGGAGGCTGTGCAGCAGATGCACGATGCGTGGCGCGCACTCGGCGTGCAGATCCTGCAGGCGCCGGTGACGCTGGAGTTCGGCCACACCTTCGTCGGTGCCGATCCGGATGGGCACCGCCTGCGCGTGTACAGCCGCGCCGAGGGCTTGGTCGCGCGCGATTGATTCAGGGAGGGAGCCGGTATGTTCCGGCTCCTGGACCTAGCCATGCTTCTGTGCGGCTTCGATGACGATTGAAAATGTCTCGTCGTCTTCCGAATTCCATGCAATGGCCAGCTGGGCCAGTTCTCCGACCACATCGCGCTCGGGGTTGCACCGCCTGAGCTCCTTGATGAACTGCCGGACCTGACGTGGCGTCAATTCACAACCTGGATAATTGAAGAGATTGAGCGCGGCATCTGAAGAGACGTCCAAGAGGTCAGGCGCGAGGATGGAGTAGGCTTTGATGTAGCGGGAGAACGGAATATCCGACAGGAAGTTCTCAGCTGAGCTCATGATCGACGCATCATGTGGCGGGTTCCGAAGGAACTCCCTCATGACCGCCAGGATGACTTCTACTGACGCTGGTTTCGTCAGAGCCCTGTAGAAGTGGTCGGCGTATGCACAGCAAGCTTCGTGAGTGACCGCAGCATCCGATAGCGTTGCCAGCGTTGAGATCCAGACGTCAGCATCCAGCGGCGTAGCCGGTTTGGCATGTCCTTGTTGATCAGCATTGGGGATGACCGCGCGGACGATTGGCTCGCCGTTGCGCCATGACCGCAGGCGGGAGTCGATAATTGCGTACACCTGCTCCTGTTTGTCCCACATGGCGTCCGGAGAAGGCATGGCGTCTTCGGGGAACAACGAGAAGAAGTCCGAAAAGTAGGGAGCGGCCATGCAGAAGTAGCGAACGGTGAACTCCAGCAATTCCGGGTCGAACGCAGCGCCGGGGATTTCGTCCTGGAAGGCGCCTTCGATGCATGCCAAGGCATCTGCTGGCGAGGGGGCGGCTGCCACCGTAGAGCCGACCGATGCGTCAAGGAAAGCGTGATTTCGGGCGAGCCAGCGCAGGAAGATGATGCCAAGGACCCAGTTCGTGTCTGACGGATCCTCATCCCTCGT
The DNA here is from genome assembly GCF_001807895.1 of Stenotrophomonas sp. HMSC10F07. Taxonomy (NCBI): domain Bacteria; kingdom Pseudomonadati; phylum Pseudomonadota; class Gammaproteobacteria; order Lysobacterales; family Lysobacteraceae; genus Stenotrophomonas; species Stenotrophomonas sp. HMSC10F07. The sequence continues at coordinate 23,115 of NZ_KV791443.1, read as the reverse complement.
CAACCGTAGGAAGAATGGAGAGGCGCGGAAAAATCATTGCCCGCCTTCATGAATTCTTCGAGTGTGGGTGGTGTCTCAATCACGGAAGTTCGACGTCTGCAGAGAGGCTCAATGCTATTGAGCTGCTCTTGGGAATCCATGCAACTATTCTCAAAATGCTTCGTTGGGCTTTCAACCGACGGTCGGAGAGCCCAGTGGATCCCCGCCATGCGTGGACGGAGCGCGACGGAGCAGGTACAAAAAAACGCCGGGCTGTGCCCGGCGTTTTTCCAATTCATGTGCCAACCGAGGTTGGCACCCACCGATCATCTGGATCAGCTGGCCAGCGCCAGGTCGTCCATCATCGCGCGCAGGAAGCGGGCGGCTTCACCACCCGTAGCCGCGCGGTGGTCGAAGGTGACCGACAGCGGGATTACCTTGTGCGCTTCCACGCCGCCCATCACCGGGGTCATCTGGTGGCGGGCACGGCCGGCACCGACGATGGCCACGCACGGCGGCACCACGACCGGGGTCGCGTAGCGGCCGGCGAACATGCCGAAGTTGGACAGCGAGATGGTGTAGCCGCTCAGTTCCGAGGCGGCGATCGAGCGCGATTCCACCTGCTCGCGCAGGCGATTGACGCCTTCGCGGATGCCGCGTGCATCGAGCATGTCGGCATTGCGCAGGGCCGGCACGAACAGGCCGTCGTCGGTGTCCACGGCGATGCCGATGTCCACCTGGGCGTGCAGGGTGCGGGTCAGCGCTTCACCGTCGAACCAGGCGTTCATGGCCGGCACCTTCTGTGCGGCAACGACGATGGCGCGAACCAGGCGGGCGGTGACGTCGTTGCCCGGCAGCCAGGCGTGGATGTCGGCGTCGTCGTTCAGCGTGGTCGGCACGACCTTGCTGTGCGCGTCGGCCATGACGCGGGCCATGTTGCGGCGCACGCCCTTCAGCGGTTCCGGCTGGCCCTTGGCGACCACGCCCGGCGACTGGGTGCGCATCGGCTTGCCGGCGGCGGACAGCGGAGTGCGGGCTTCGCTCTGCCCCGGGGCAGGTACCTGCGCCGGGGCCGGCGCGGCATACGCGGCGGCAACCGGTGCCGGGGCGGCGCCGAGTTTGGCGGTGCCGTTGGCGGCGGCCTGCTTGACGTCGGCCATGGTCACCGCGCCATCGGTGCCGGTAGCGGCCACGCGGCTCAGGTCCACGCCCAGCTTGCGCGCCATCGCACGCACGGCCGGCACGGCCTTGACGCCACCGACGGCCAGCGCCTGCTCGGCGTGCACGGCATTGGAGCTCTGCATCGCGCCGACCACGGTACCGGCGTCATCGCGCTCGGCTGCGGCGGGCTTGGCGTCCTCGGCGGCAACCGGAGCGGCCGCAGCCGGCAGCGGCGGCGGGGTCGGTGCGGCAGCCGGCGCCGCCGGTGCGGCGTGACCATGGCTGTGACCGGTGTCCTGGCCATCAGCGCGCTGCGGCAGGTTCGGGTCCAGTTCGAAGCTGGCCAGCACCGAACCGGTCGGGATGATGTCGCCGGCAGCGCCGGACAGCTTCAGCACCTTGCCGGAGAACGGCGAGGGCACTTCCACCACGGCCTTGGCGGTCTCCATCGACACCAGCGGCTCGTCCAGCTTGATCACATCGCCTTCCTTGACGAACCACTCGACGATGGTCGCGTCCGGCAGGCCTTCGCCCAGGTCGGGCAGGTTGAAGTTCTTGGTCTGGCTCATTTGCAGTTCTCTTCCAGCAGTTCCAGTTCGCGGGCCGGCAGCCAACCCGTCGCGCCATTGGCGCGCTCGGACCACCACCACCCGCCGTGTTCGTGATGAAGCTTCACCATCTCGCCGCTTTCCACATCCAGCTCGCGGGCGTCGTAGTCGCACAGGGCTTCGGCGCGACCCTCGTCCAGCAGCTGCAACCAGGCGATGGGCGCCCATCCAGCGCGCCCATCGTTGGTGCGTACCCAGGCAAACGCCGGCCATTCCTCGTCACGTACACCTACTTCGACGATCTGGCCGGTGTGGAACCGGAGCGGGTTGGGATACTGGCTGCGGTAAGCCCCCAGAAGGCGGGCCCGCATGTCAGCCGGCCGCCACCGCGCGCTTGGCCGCCGCCACGATCCGCTCAACGCTCGGCAGGTACTTCATTTCCAGGCGGAACAGCGGAATGTGGGTGTCGTAGCCAGTGACGCGCTCGACCGGGGCCAGCAGGTCGTAGATCGATTCCTCGGCCAGGCGCGCGGCGATCTCGGCACCGAAGCCCGCGGTCTTCGGGGCCTCCTGCACGATCACGCAGCGGCCGGTCTTGGCCACCGATTCGGCGATGGTGGCGAAGTCCAGCGGGCGCAGCGTGGCCACGTCGATGACTTCGGCGCTGATGCCTTCCCCGGCCAGCTTGTCGGCCGCTTCCAGGGCTTCCTTCACCTGCGCGCCCCAGGTCACCAGGGTCACGTCGGTGCCGTCGCGCAGCACGAAGCAGACGTCCAGCGGCAAGGCTTCGCCGTCGTTGACGACCACTTCCTTGTACTGGCGGTAGATGCGCTTGGGCTCCATGTAGATCACCGGATCCGGCTCGCGGATCGCGGCCAGCAGCAGGCCGTAGGCACGCTGCGGCGACGACGGCAGCACCACGCGCAGGCCCGGCACGTTGGTGAAGATCGCCTCGTTGGCTTCGCTGTGGTGTTCCGGCGCGCGGATGCCACCGCCCCACGGCACGCGCAGCACCATCGGGCAGTGCAGGCGGCCACGGGTGCGGTAACGCAGGCGTGCGGCGTGGCAGACGATATGGTCGACCATCGGGTACATGAAGCCATCGAACTGGGCTTCGGCCACCGGCTTCATGCCTTGTGCGGCCAGGCCGATGGTCAGGCCGGCGATGGTGGTTTCGTCCAGCGGGGTGTCGAGGATGCGGTCCGAGCCGAAGCGCTGCTGCAGGCCGGCAGTGGCGCGGAACACGCCGCCGTTGACGCCCACGTCCTCGCCCAGCACCAGCACCGACGGATCGTGTTCCAGCTCCCAGGCCAGCGCCTGGGTGATGGCTTCGATGAGGGTGATCGGGGTGGTGGTCATGCTGTCATCTCCGCGCGCGACTGCAGCGCTGTCGGCGGCGTTGGTATGCGCGCCGGGCGCGCCGTTCTTGATTTCATCCATGGCGCTTCTCCAGGGCGATCGCCTGGGCACGCTGGGCCAGCAGGTCCGGCGGCGGATCGGCATACAGGAAGTCGAACATCGCCTCGACCGGCTGCACCGGCGTGTTGAGGTACAGGTTCACTTCCTCGTCCACGCGCGCGCCGCACTCGGCGGTCCAGGTGGCTTCTTCTTCCTCGCTCCACACCCCGGCGTTGATCAGGTACTTGCGCAGGCGCAGCATCGGCTCGCGCTGCCAGGCATCCTTCACTTCGGCATCGTCGCGGTAGCGGCGCGCGTCATCAGCGGTGGTGTGGTCGGACAGGCGGTAGGTCATCAGTTCCAGCACGGTGCCACCGTCGCCGGCCAGCGCACGTTCGCGCGCCTGTTCCATTGCCGCCAGCACCGCGATCAGGTCGTTGCCGTCCACCTGCAGGCAGTGCAGGCCACCGGCCAGGCCCTTCTGCGCCAGCGTCTCGGCACCGGTCTGGGCCGAACGCGGGACCGAGATGGCCCAGCCGTTGTTGACGATGCACAGGATCAGCGGCAGCTTGTAGGCGCCGGCCGAGTTCAGTGCCGCGTAGAAGTCGGTCTTGGAGCTGCCACCGTCGCCGCACACGGCCACGGCGATCTGCGGTTCCTTGTTGAGCTTGAACTTCAGCGCGGCACCTGCCGCATGCAGGCACTGGGTGGAAATCGGCACGCAGAACGGGAAGTCCTTGGCCGCGTTGCCGCCGTAATCGTTGCCGCGTTCGTCGCCGCCCCAGTACATCAGCACGTCGTGCGGGCGCACGCCACGCATGAACATCGCGCCATACTCGCGGTACGAAGGCGCGAACACGTCGTCCTTCTGCATCGCCGCGCCGATGCCCACGTGCGCGGCTTCGTGGCCCAGGCAGGCGGCATAGGTGCCCAGCTTGCCGGTGCGCTGCAGCGCGATGGACTTGCTGTCGAACGTGCGTACGAACAGCATCTGCTTGAACAGCGGTACCAGGACCTTGGGGTCGCGCAGCGACACGGGCAGGTCGTTACGGACGAGCGTGCCGTCCGTGTCCAGGTACTGCAGGTATTCGATCTTGAATTCAGCGGCAACCGTCATTGCGTACTGCACCTTCGACAGAGAAGTTACAAATGATATGAATCGCCATGTTAAGGAACGCGTACGGAATAGCCTTCCTGCGCCGCAACACGGCAACGCCCTGTTTTACCCCTGCCGGCGGGTGGGGGGGCAATAACAACAACGTATTCAGTCGTTGCTGCAAAGCATCAGAATACGCCTCTGGCTGACTGCCGGTACAACGGCGCGGACGGTTCCACGCGCAGGCCGGTGGTCGGCCGATGCTCCACGGCCAGCCGCACGCCCCGATATGGACCGGGCGGCTGCCAGCGCGGCGGCAACGCGCTACCCTTGCCGCCCCCGATCTGGTCCCGCCCATGTCCGTCGACAACAACCAACGCGATCTCGAAGCCGGCATCCACACCGACCTGCAGGGACGCCTGACCTACGGCGGCTACCTGCGGCTGGACCAGCTGCTCAGCGCGCAGCAGCCGCTGTCCAGCCCGCCGCACCATGACGAGATGCTCTTCATCATCCAGCACCAGACCTCGGAGCTGTGGCTGAAGCTGCTGGGCCATGAGCTGCGTGCTGCAATCGGCTTCCTGCAGCGCGATGAAGTCTGGCAGTGCCGCAAGGTGCTGGCGCGCAGCAAGCAGGTGCTGCGCCAGCTGACCGAGCAATGGTCGGTGCTGGAAACGCTGACCCCGTCCGAGTACATGGGCTTCCGCGACGTGCTGGGCCCGTCGTCGGGCTTCCAGTCGCTGCAGTACCGCTACATCGAGTTCCTGCTGGGCAACAAGAACGCGCAGATGCTGCAGGTGTTCGAGCATGACCCGGCCGGGCAGGCGCAGCTGCGCACCGTGCTGGAGGCGCCCAGCCTGTACGAGGAATTCCTGAAGTACCTGGCCCGCTTCGGCCATGCCGTGCCGGCGGTCTACGAGGCCCACGACTGGACCCAGCCACACGTGGCCGACGACGCATTGCAGCCGGTCTTCGAGCGCATCTACCAGGACACCGACCGCTACTGGCGCGAGTATGCGCTGTGCGAGGACCTGGTGGACCTGGAGACGGCTTTCCAGCTGTGGCGATTCCGACACATGCGCACCGTGATGCGGGTGATCGGCTTCAAGCGCGGCACCGGCGGTTCGTCCGGCGTGGGCTTCCTGGCCAAGGCGCTGGAACTGACTTTCTTCCCCGAGCTGTTCCAGGTGCGCACCAGCCTGCAGGCCGCGCCCCCGGCAGCGCTGGGCTGATCCCCATTCAGCTTGGTTCCCGGCCCGCGGCTGGATCGTTTCAGATGCAAGTTCAGGGAGCAGGCTGCCACCTGCCTCAAACGGCGTGTATTTGACGTGAACGCCAGAAGTCGGTGATCCTCGCGCGTTGCTCCAACTGCACAGCGGACGTGCTCGTCATCCACCGAACCAGGAAATCCGCATGAGCGTAAACGCCACTGCGAACACCCCAGAGCCGGCACTGCCGGACTTCAAGACCACGCTGGGCCACCCGCGCCCGTTGTGGATGCTGTTCATGACCGAGTTCTGGGAACGCTTTGCGTTCTACGGCATCCGCTGGGCGTTGGTGCTCTACATCGTTGCCCAGTTCTACAACGGCAGCGCTGCCGGTGAAGGCGACGCCAGCCGCATCTATGGCGCCTACCTGGCCCTGGTGTACGCCGCAGCCATCTTCGGCGGCTACGTGGCCGACCGGGTACTGGGCTACCAGCGCTCGATCCTGACCGGCGCGATCATCATGGCCGCCGGCCTGTTCATGATCTCGCTTCCGCAGGAGCACATCTTCAAGCTCGGCCTGGCCACGATCATCGTCGGCAACGGCCTGTTCAAGCCCAACATCTCGACCATGGTCGGCAAGCTGTACGGCCTGAAGGACGAGCGCCGCGATTCGGGCTTCACCATCTTCTACATGGGCATCAACATCGGCGCGATGATCGCCCCGGTGCTGACCGAGTACCTGGCCCGCAAGGTGTTCGGTACCGATGCGATGCCGTCCTACAAGGTCGTGTTCATCGCCTCGGGCGTGGGCATGCTGATCTCGCTGGTGTGGTTCTACATCGGTCGTGCCGGCCTGAAGGGCATCGGCGCACCGCCGGCCGGCGCGGAAGGTTTCGGCCGCATCATCATGGTGCTGGCCGGTGCGGTGGTCGCCATCCCGGTCGCGTACTTCCTGCTGGCCACCGGCGCCACCGCGCTGGCCTGGATCCTGGGCGCGATGTTCACCGCGCTGGCCGTACTGCTGCTGGTCGAGGGCATCCGCGAAGGCAAGGTGCAGCGCGACCGCGTGATCGCCATGCTGATCATCTTCGCCTTCAACGTGATGTTCTGGATGTTCTTCGAGCAGGCCGGCAGCTCGTTCACCTTCCTGGCCGAGAACATCGTCAACCGCCAGTTCGGCAGCTGGACCTTCCCGACCGCGTGGTTCCAGTCGGTCAACTCGGTGGCGATCATCACCCTGGCCCCGGTCATCGCCTGGATCTGGGTGGCGATGGGCCGCGCCAATCCGTCCATCCCGCGCAAGTTCGGCCTGGGCCTGCTGTTCAACGGCGCCGCCTTCGCGCTGCTGATGTTCGCCCTGTCGCAGATGGTGGTGGACGGCAAGATCCCGTTCTGGACCCTGTTCATGGTCTACGTCATCCAGTCGGTGGGTGAGCTGTGCCTGTCGCCTATCGGCCTGTCGATGGTGACCAAGCTGGCCCCGGTGCGCTTGGTCGGCTTCGGCATGGGCGGCTGGTTCCTGTCCACCGGCATCGGCAACAACCTGTCGGGCATCTTTGCTGGTGTGGTCAGTGGTGAAGGCGGCATGACGGTCGAGTCGGCCCTGAAGGGGTATACCTTCGGGTTCTGGGCCCTGATCGGCTCCGGCGTGGTGCTGTTCCTGATCGCCCCGCTGATCAACAAGCTGATGCACGGCGTCAAGTAATGAAGCGAGGGTAGAAAGCATGCGCAGCAAGCTCGGTGGTGCAATGGTGGTGGTCTGTGCGGCGCTGATCGGCGCCTGTTCCCAACCGCAACCGCCTGCCACCGCCGAGCCCACGCAGCCCCTGGATACCCGGCCCACCGAGCCACCGGTCGCTGACCCCAGCGAACCGGTGGCCTCGGGCAACACCCCGGTGGCGGCGGACATTGCCGCCATCGCCGGGCTCGGCGCGCAATTCGACCCGGCCCGCGACCCCGCCGATGACCTGGCCACCGCCAAGGTGGAAGCCCAGCGCGGCAAGAAGCGCATCCTGCTCGAGATCGGCAACGCCGCCTGCGAGCGCTGCCGGGCGCTGGACGAAATGGTCGAGGGCAACGGCGACCTGCGCCGCTTCCGCGACGCCCACTACGTGTGGGTGAAGGTCAACGCCAGCGACGAACAGCCCAACACCGCCTTCTTCGCCCAGTTCCCGGTGATGGAGCGCGACTACCCGCACCTGCTGGTACTGGACGCCGATGGCAGCCTGCTGGTCTCGCAGGCCACCGGCGAACTGCGCAGGGGCGAAGCCTTCCAGCCTGCGCGGGTGAGCGCGTTCCTCAAGCAGTGGGCACCTGATAAACCGGAGTAGGGTAGTGCCGGCCGCTGGCCCGCAGCTGTGGTGGGGGCCGACCGTGGCCGCCTACCCCGGTGGGTGCCGACCGTTGGGCGGCACTGACGTCGGGTCGCATCCACGCATGGCGTGGATCTACTGTGGTTGCGGTCACATTCCCGAAATCGGCATCTCAATATCGCAACGCGCTCGCCGTTACCGGCAAGGACTTCAGTCGACGCCCCGTCGACGCAACCTACCGGAACGCCCATGCACAGCGACCACGCCGAACGATTGCCCGAACCTGCCAGCCACCTGGCCGAGGGTGGGGCAGGCGAAGGCGTGACCTTGCCGGCGCAGGAAACCTTGTTGGACGACGCCGGCACCGGCGAGGACACCGTCGAACTGGCCCCGCCCCGTCACCGCCTGCCGCAGATCGCGTTGCCCGACAACGTGGTGTTGAAGGGCGCGGTACAGAAGCTGGTCGAGCAGAAGGCGCGGCTTGATGCGCTGGCGGCCGAGGGCCAGCTGGCCGGGCTGCTGCCGCCGGAATGGCAGGGCCATGGCGCGCGCGCGATCGAGCTGTCCACCTTCATCCAGGGCGTGCTGCCGTTCCTGCAGACCGGGGAGCGTGGCGAAACTGCGCCTGCCCGCCTGCCGGTGCGGCACGTGCTGGGGGATGACAGCCGATGGGGCCTGGAGGATGTCGCCGAGCCGAAGTCGTTGGCGTGGTACCTGGCCAGTGATGAGCGCGCCACTGCGGGCAGCAAGGACGTGGCGGAGGCGTACCTGGTGGGTGCGCTGGGCCTGGCGTGGATGCAGGAAGGGCGCAGCCGCCCGGGCTTCCTGCGTGCGATGGGCCAGGACAGTCTGGCGGCGCGGGTGACCATGCTGGGTTATCCGCCCGCCAACGAACTGGCGCTGTACAACGTCAGCGCGCATGGACAGCCGCAGACCTGGTGCGTGCATGGCCGCCGCCGCATGCGCCCGCTGGTGGCGCCGTGGCTGAGCGTGCCGCTGCTGACCGCTTACGGCGTGCCGGCCCCGGTGGCGTGGCCGTCCAGCTTCCCACCGGTGGAGGCCGTGGCCGAACTGCTGGCGACCGTCCGCCCGGGGCGCGCGCTGCCGGAAGTGGATCTGGGCAAGGTAGTGGCGAAGATCGCCGAGGATGCCGCGTCCGACACCTGGCAACCGGTCAGCCTGCTGCAGCTCAATACATGGTCACCGCGCTGGCATTTCTTCCTGGGCACCTTCGTCGGCCTGCCGTCGCTGCTGCTGGTGGCTGCGGCGCTGGCGCTGCCCGGGGCCGTCGAAGCCGCCACGGTTGCCGCCTCGCTGGGCTTCGCCGGCGGCGCCATCGCAGCACTGGCCGTGCCGTGGATCCACGCACGGCGCAAGCACCTGAGCTGAGGCGCGGGCGCCATCCACGCACGGCGCGGATCTACAGGGGGCTGGGTGCCGCAGTCTGCAGCTGTTGCCGGGCCCGCTCCATGGCGGTCTGCAATCTTTGCTCGAGGACCTCACGAGAGGGCAGGGTGGTCAGGTATTCCGCAACATGGATGCCTGAGCGGTCCAGCTCCAGCAATTCGATCTGGCCGGCCTTCTTCCCTGTGCAGAGGATGATGCCCAACGGCGCCTGCTCGCCGTCCTCACGTTCGTAGCGGTCCAGCCATCGAAGGTAGAGTTCCATCTGCCCTTTGTAGGCGGGCTTGAACTCGCCGATCTTCAGCTCGATGGCGATCAGCCTGCGCAGACGCCGGTTGTAGAACAGCAGGTCCAGGTGGAAGTCATCACCATCGATCTGGATGCGCTTCTGGCGGGCGACGAAACTGAAACCCGTGCCAAGTTCGAGCAGGAAGCCCTGCATCTCGCGAAGGATCGCGCTTTCAAGGTCCTGCTCATCCCAGCTGTCCTTCAGGCCAAGAAAATCCAGTACGTAGGGATCACGCAGTACCAGCCCCGGAGACAGCTGCTGGTTGCCGCGCAGTGCTGCCAACTCTTCGGCGATGGTCTGCTCGGGTTGACTGGAAAGCGCCGTGCGCTCGTACAGCATCGAATCGATGCGTTGGCGCAATGTGCGCACGCTCCAGCCCTCGGTGGCGGCCATCTGCGCATAGAAGTCGCGCTTGAGCGGATCCGCCAGTGGGATCAGCGCGATGAAGTGAGTCCAGCTCAATTGTCGTATCAGCGATACGACAATCTGCTCATCTGCAAATGCGGTGGAGAACTGCACCATCCTGCGCAAGCTCTTCTCACCGAAGGAGGTACCGAACTCGGCGGACAGCGCCTTGGCTATCCGTGGGAAGAGGACCTCTCCGTAGCGCGCACGTTGCCCAGCCATCTGGTCAACATGGATGCGACGCCCGATTCGCCAGTACAGCAGGGTCAGTTCGGCGTTGATGGTTCTGTGCATCCTGCTGCGCGCGGCACAGATCAGCGCTCTGAGATCGGCCAGCAATTCCTGGCCATGCGGCGGCGTTGAACGCGAGTCATCCATGAGGGAGCCCGTCCGATGTGGATCCATGGCCGGGCTGGTACCCGTTGAACGCTTACCGTCAGGCCGTACACACGGACAGTCCAATAGGAGAACTCACTGGATCAGCCTGTTTCGATACACCAGCCTCGCGGAAACGGGCCGTATCGGGCCAATGCGGAAATGCCGCCGGGCGAGGGCGACACTTCAGGACGGGTTCCGCGGGAAGTGAATGTGTCCGATGGCCTTGTTTGTGGCCGGCCCACAGCCCGCCAAAGAGCGGGTCCCGTCAGATCAAAGGTGGCGGACGACAATCGCCCAGCCGCTGTTCCGCTACCGGCCAGGGTCGGCACCCGCGACTTGGGGCCCAAAACGACTTAATCCCCTCCGTCCCCTTTTTCTTTCAGACCCCTTCGCCCATCCGCTCCAGGCCTTCGCCGGCCAAGCGCAGGATCAGCTTTTCCAGCACCTGCTCTTCCTCCTCGCTCAGCACCGACATCAGCTTGCGGGTGATCTCGATCACCATCGGCGCGATGGTCTCGTACACCTCGAAACCGGCGGCCGACAGCGCCAGTACCGAGCGGCGGCGGTCGTCGCCATGCGTCTCGCGCTTGATGAAGCCGCGCTCCAGCAGGCGGGCCACGGCGCGGCTGACCGCCACCTTGTCCATCGCCGTGCGGTCGGAGACCTCGCTGGCCGAGGAGCCCGGGTACAGCGCCAGGATGGTGATCACCCGCCACTCGGGGATCGCCAGACCGTAACGATCGCCGTACAGCTTGGCGATGTTGCCGCTGACCCGGTTGGACAGCACGCTCAGCCGGTACGGCAGGAACTGTTCCAGGTCGAGCAGGACGTGCGAGGCACGCAGGCGGGTTGAGGCGGGATCGGGGCTCATGTTGCGGTGCACCTTGCTGGTGGTTTCAAGTGTAACTATAAGGGGTAGGTCCAGACCCTGCATTCTCGCCGGGTCCCTACCTGCCCGCACCTGGTTTGTACCGATGCGGTACCGATTCGGAGCCACGCCATGAATACCGCAGTCCCGACCGCCTCGCACCCCAACCCCGGCATGCAGGTCACCACCTTCGAGAACCCGATGGGCATCGACGGCTTCGAGTTCGTCGAATTCGCCGCCCCGGCCGGCCGCGGCCAGGAGCTGCACGAGTACTTCCGGAAGATGGGCTTCAGCGCGGTGCTCAAGCACAAGCAGCGTCCGATTACCGTCTATCGCCAGGGCGACGTCAACTTCCTGGTCAATGAAGACCCCGATTCGTTCGCCGCCGACTTCGCCGAAAAGCACGGTCCGTGCGCCTGCGGCTTCGCCATCCGCTTCAAGAAGCCGGGCCAGGAGGTCTACCAGGCCGCGCTGGGCAACGGCGCCGAAGCCATCGCCTTCAAGCCGGACAGCAAGGCGGTCAGCGCGCCGGTCATCAAGGGCATCGGCGACTGCATGCTGTACCTGGTCGACCGCTACGGCGCGGCCGGCAGCGTCTACGACGGCGACTACGAGCCGATCGCCGGTGCCGACCTGCACCCGGTGGGCTTCGGCCTGACCTTCATCGACCACCTGACCCACAACCTGTACTTCGGCAACATGCAGCAGTGGTCGGACTACTACGAGCGCCTGTTCAACTTCCGCGAGATCCGCTACTTCGACATCAAGGGCCTGAAGACCGGCCTGGTGTCCAAGGCGATGACCGCGCCGGACGGCATCGTGCGCATCCCGCTGAACGAATCGTCCGACCCGAAGAGCCAGATCAACGAGTACCTGGACGCGTACAAGGGCGAGGGCATCCAGCATATCGCCTGCTTCACCGAGAACATCTATGAGACCGTTGAAGCGATGCGCGCGCAGGGCGTGGACTTCCTCGACACGCCGGAGACCTACTTCGACGTGATCGACCAGCGCGTGCCGAACCACGGTGAAGACGTACCGCGCCTGGCCAGGAACAAGATCCTGATCGATGCCGATCCGGAAACCCACCAGCGCAAGCTGCTGCAGATCTTCACCCAGAACTGCATCGGCCCGATCTTCTTCGAGATCATCCAGCGCAAGGGCAACGAGGGCTTCGGCGAAGGCAACTTCACCGCGCTGTTCGAGAGCATCGAGCGCGACCAGATCCGCCGCGGCGTGCTGTAAGGTCTGCAGGCCATGTCGGCTTCCGGTCGACATTGCCTGTCCGAATGGTAGTGCCGGCCGCTGGCCGGCCATCTCTGGAGTTCCCATGTCCCCCGCCATCATCGCCCGCGGCTACCAGTCCGGCTTTGGCAACGAGTTCGCCACCGAGGCCGTCGCCGGCGCGCTGCCGGTCGGGCAGAACTCGCCGCAGAAGGTGGCCCACGGCCTGTACGCCGAACAGTTGACCGGCACCGCCTTCACCGCGCCGCGCGGCAGCAATCGCCGCAGCTGGCTGTACCGGATCCGTCCGGCGGTGACCCATGGCGAGTTCACCCCGTTCGCGCAGTCGCAGCTGCAATGTGATTTCGGCGCACAGCCGGCCTCGCCGAACCAGCTGCGCTGGAGTCCGCTGCCGCTGCCGGAGCTGCCGACCGACTTCGTCGAAGGCCTGTACACGATGGGTGGCAACGGTTCGCCCGACGCGCATGCTGGCGTGGGCATCCACCTCTACGCTGCCAACCGCGACATGGTCGGCCGCTACTTCTACGATGCCGACGGTGAGCTGCTGATCGTGCCGCAGCTGGGCGCGCTGCGCCTGCTGACCGAGCTGGGCGTGATCGAGATCGAGCCGCAGCAGATTGCGGTGATCCCGCGCGGCGTGCGCTTCTGCGTCGAGCTGCCGGACGGCCCCAGTCGCGGCTACATCTGCGAGAACTACGGTGCGCTGCTGAAGTTACCCGACCTAGGCCCGATCGGTTCCAACGGACTGGCCAATCCGCGCGACTTCGAGACCCCGCACGCAGCGTTCGAGGACATCGACGGTGACTTCGAGCTGATCGCCAAGTTCGAGGGCCGCCTGTGGCGTGCGCCGATCGACCATTCGCCGCTGGACGTGGTGGCCTGGCACGGCAATTACGCGCCGTACCGCTACGACCTGCGCCGCTTCAACACCCTCGGTTCGATCAGCTACGACCACCCGGATCCGTCGATCTTCCTGGTGCTGCATTCGCCCAGCGACACGCCGGGGACCAGCAACATGGACTTCGCGATCTTCCCGCCGCGCTGGCTGGTGGCGCAGGACACCTTCCGCCCGCCGTGGTTCCACCGCAACATCGCCAGCGAGTTCATGGGCCTGGTGCATGGCGCCTACGATGCCAAGGCCGAAGGCTTCGTGCCGGGTGGCGCATCGCTGCACAACTGCATGAGCGGCCACGGCCCGGACGCGCCGACCTTCGACAAGGCGTCCAATGCCGATCTGTCCAAGGCGGACGTGATCAAGGACACGATGGCCTTCATGTTCGAGACCCGCGCGGTGATCCGCCCGACCGCACAGGCCCTGGCCGCCGGCCACCGCCAGGGCGACTACCAGCAGTGCTGGAACGGCCTGCGCAACAACTTCCGCTGACCCGAAAAAGGGGACGGAGGGGATTAAGCCGCAATCAGCACACGTGTGCTTGAAACGACTTAATCCCCTCCGTCCCCTTTTTCTTCAGGCCACCTCGGCGAACGCGTCGCAGTGCTCCAACGGCAGCGCTTCCAGCAGGCGTTGGCGTACACGCTGGCAATAGCCTTCCGAAGTCAGCCCGGGCAGCATCCGCATCGCCGAGTGCAGCACCTGCAGTACTTCACTTTCGGCGCGTGCCTGCTGCAGGTCGCGGAACAGCGCCGCCGCCTGCGGGTGGCGCTGCATTTCCAGGATGCCCAGCACATAGATGCGCGCGGACACCAGCGAGCGGCGGCGTTCGACCGCTATGGCAGCAGCTGCGGCAGGTGTCGCGGGCTGCGGCTCTACCGTGGCTGCCGGCGGCGGTGGCGGGGCTGCGGCACCGGTGCCGGTGCTCAGGTAGCCGGCCTGCACCAGCTGGATGACCATCGCGGGCGCATCCTGGCCGAGCAGACCGGTCAGGTCGGTGATGCTGCGTTGGCCGTCGCACAGGATCAGCAACCGGCGCTGGCGCATGTCCAGCGGCGCGCGATGGGCCTGCAGCGCGGTTCGGGCGAGTTCGGTCTTGCGCGGTTGCATGGAAGGGACAGCCAGGTCGGTGCATGCCGAGCCTGAACGAGGGCGATGAAACCGCGATGACAATGCAGCCTCTGCACGCGCGCTGCGCTAGCGTGCAGCTACCTTCGTGCCAGGGAACCGCACCGATGAAGCACCTCCCGATTGCTGGTCTGTTGCTCCTTTCGCTCGCCGCATGCAGTGGCGGCCCCGACAAGCAGGGCGCCGCCGGCAGCGGCAGCGATACCCCGGCGGAAACCGCCTCGGCGACCGGTCCGGCCCAGTCGACGGATCCTGATCTGGCGGCCCGCCCGGCGAACGACCTCCGCAAGGACAGTCCGGCTCGCCTGGACGGCTTCGCGGGTGCGAAGCTGGGCACCGGCATCGCCGAAGTCCGCAGTGGTTTTGGCACGCCACTGCAGGGGCTGGGCACCGATGCCGCCGGCAAGCCGCTGCCCGCCGACGACGGCAACGACGGCTGCTACTTCCTTCGCCCGCAGGATGCCGAGGACCCGCGGCTGATGATCGAAGGCCGCAAGCTGGTGCGCTACGACGTGCGCAGCGCCGCCATTACCGCACCGGGCGGCGGCAAGGTCGGCATGACCCTGGGCGAGCTGCAGGTGCTGTATCCCGAGCGCGCTGACGTCGGTCCCGATAAGTACGACGAGAAGGCCCAGCACCTGCGCGTGCGGCCGGCGCAGGAGGGCGGGGCAGTGATCGACTTCGCGCTCGGTGCCGATGGCCGGGTGGGGGCCTGGCGGGTCGGGCAGACCCCGCAGGTCGACTATGCGGAAGGCTGTGGCTGATCCTTGATCCATCGCCCAGCCATGCGCTCGGGCCAAGCGTAGAATCGCGCCACCACTGCTGGGGAGTGCTCGATGATCGCCATTGCCATTGCCTGGTTCCTGCTCGGCCTGCTGCTGCTGGCACTGGGCGGGGACTCCATCGTCAAGGCCGTCTCTGGCCTGGCCCAGCGCTTCGGGGCCAGCCCGTTCACTGCTGGGCTGCTGCTGCTCGGCGTGACCACCTCGTTGCCGGAACTGGCGGTCAACGCACGTGCGCTGGCGGTCGGCCAACCGGAGCTGGCACTGGGCAATGCAGTGGGCAGCAGCATCGTCAATCTGGGCTTGACCCTGGCGGTGGCCGCCGTCGCCGCCCCCCTGCTGCTGCGCGCGCGCCTGCAGGCGGTGCTGTGGTGGTCGCTGCTGGCGGCCGCCGTGCTGCTGATCCTGTTCGGCCTGGATGGTCACCTGGTGCGCTGGGAAGGCGGCGTGCTGGTGGCGGGCTTCATCGTCGTGCAGGTGCTGCTGCTGCGCCGCGGCCGCGTCGAGAGCGCCGAGGTGCAGGCCGCCATCGCCGAATCCGCGCTGAGCCGCACCAGCCTGCCGTTGAACGTGCTGCGCGTGTTGATCGCCGCACTGACCCTGTACTGGGGCGCGCGCCTGGTGGTGGGGGCTGCCGCCGACTTCGGTGCCGCACTGGGCTGGACGCCGTTGCTGGTCGGCCTGTTGCCGGTGGCGATCGGCACCGCACTGCCCGAGGTGGCCACCGCCATTGCCGCCTCGCGTCGCGGGCATGGCGACATGGTGCTCGGCCACGTGCTGGGTTCCAGTGTGGTCAACCTGCTGCTGGTGATCGGCGCGATGGCGGTGTTGCAGCCGTTGGCCTTGCCGGCCTCGTTCGTGCGCCTGGAACTGCCGGCGCTGTTGGCGTTCGCGCTGGTGCTGTACCCGATGCTGCGCGGCGACCTGAAGATCAGTCGTGGCGAAGGCGGGATCCTGCTGGTCGCGTTCGTAGGCTGGTTCGTGCTGGAGCTGCTGCTGGTCGGCGCACCGGCGTTGTAGATCCACGCCATGCGTGGATGCGGTTGATTTCGTGCCGACCAACGGTCGGCACCCACCACCGATCATCCGGTGGGTGCCAACCTTGGTTGGCACTCGCGCAAACAATGCGCCGACCAAGGTCGGCCGCTACCGGATTTACCGGTTCTGCGTGGTTTCTTCTTCCCGCACCGGTTCCGGCGGCGGCAGCTGCTCCTCGGCGGCCGGCTCGTTGCCCGGCAGGCTGGGGCGGGTTTCCATCAGCAGCGACAACGCCGCCTTGGCCATCATGTGCGCGCTGATCGGTGCGGTGATGAACAGGAACACGGTGATCAGCAGCTCGCGTGGCTGCGGGTCCTGGCCGAGGAAGATGTGGTAGCACACCGAGCACACCAGCACGCAGCCCACGCCCAGCGTGCTGGCCTTGGTCGGTGCGTGCAGGCGCTTGAAGAAGGTGGACAGCTTCACCAGGCCCAGTGCGCCGACCAGGATGAAGAAGCAGCCGAACAGCAGCAGGATCGACAGGACGATCTGGATCGCGGTGATCATTCGACGATGTCCCGGCGCAGCACGAACTTGCTCAGCACCACGGTGCTGCCGAAGCCGAGCATGGCGATGATCAGCGCCGCCTCGAAGTAGATCGGCGAGTTGAGGTACATGCCGAACAGCATCAGCTCAGCGATCGCGGTCACCGACAGCGTGTCCAGCGCGAGGATGCGGTCGGGCACGGTCGGCCCGCGCAACAGCCGCCAGGTGGCCAGCAGCATCGCCAGGCCGACCACGTGCATGCACACCACCAGGGTGGTCTGGATGACTTCAAAACCGGTCATGGGAAGATCTCCATCAACGGCGCCTCGTAACGGCGCTTGATCGTATCGATCAGGTCCTGCGGGTCCTCCAGGTGCAGCACGTGCACCAGCAGGTACTTGCGGTCGTCGCTGAGCGCGGCCGAGACCGTGCCCGGGGTCAGCGTGATCATGCTGGTCAGCGCAGCGATGCCATGGATGTTGGCAATGTCCAGCGGCAGCCAGATGAAACCGGGGTGGATGTTCTTCTCCGGCCCCAGTACCTGCAGGGCGACACGGATGTTGGACATCAGGATGTCCCACAGGGTCACGCACAGCAGTTTCGGCAACGGGCGCAGGGTGCCGATGCGGGCGAACTCGCGGTCCAGGCGTGCGGCGAACAGCGGCACCACCACGCCCAGCAGCAGGCCCAGCACGATCTGGCCAAGGGTGAAGCTGTCGGACATCAGCAGCCAGAACGCCACCACCATGATGCTCAGCATCGGCGACGGAATCAGGCGACGGAACAGGGAGCGCTGGGCGGTCATGGCTGGCGGATCTCCGGTGCAGTCGCACGCAGCTGCTGCACGTACTCGCTGGGGTGCAGCAGCTGCGCGGCGGTGGCGTCGGTGTAGCGCATCAGCGGTGCTGCGGCCAGGGTCATGCCGATGCCGTAGGCCAGCAGGATGCAGGCCGCGTACAGCTCGACCCGGCGCAGCCGCGCCTTGCGCGGTACCGGCGCTTCCGGATCGACCGGGGGCACGCGCCAGAACAGGCGGATGCCCCCCCGGGTCAGGCCCATGATCACCAGCAGGCTGCTGGCCAGAACGGCGGTCCAGACCGGGCCGGTGTACTGCGCCGGCATGCCGGCCAGCAGCGCAGCCTTGGCCAGGAAGCCGGACAGCGGCGGCAGGCCGGCCACCGACACCGCGCCGATCAGGAACAACACGGCGGGCGTCTCCTTGCCTGGCATCGGCGCGACCACTTCCTTGCGGTCGCTGGCGCCACCGCGACGGCGACGGATCAGATCGGCAACCAGGAACAGCGCGGCAGCGACGAAGCTGCTGTGTGGCAGGTAGTACAGGCCAGCCGAGAGCACCTGTGGCGTGCCCACCGAGAAGGCGATGAACAGCGTGGCCGCCGACACGATCACCAGGTAGGAGATCAGTACGCGCAGGCGGGTCGCGGCCAGCGCGCCGAGGCCGCCCAGCACCAGCGTCGCGACGCCGGCCCACAGCAGCCAGTCGCGGCCATAGCCGGCCATCGCGCCGGCATCGTCGCCGAACCACAGCATCTGGATGCGCAGCACCGAGTACAGGCCGACCTTGGTCATGATCGCGAACAGCGCCGCCACCGCCGCCGGTGCGCGCGAATAGGCTTCCGGCAGCCACAGGTACAGCGGCATCAGCGCGGCCTTGGCGCAGAACACCAGCAGCAACAGGCCCATGGTCGCCTTCACCAGGGTCAGCTGTGCCGGCGGTACCTCGGCGATGCGCTGCGACAGCTCGGCCATGTTCAATGAGCCCAGCGAGGCATACAGCAGGCCCAGCGCGACCAGGAACAGGGTCGAGGCGGTGACGTTGAACACCACGTAATGCAGGCCGATGCGCATGCGCAGGCCGCGGCCACCACTGAGCAGCAGGCCGTAGGAGGCGATCAGCATCACTTCGAAGAACACGAACAGGTTGAAGATGTCGCCAGTCAGGAACGCACCGTTGAGACCGACCAGCTGGAACTGGAACAGCGCATGGAAGTGCGGCGCGCGGCGGTCCCAGCCCGAGCAGGCATGCAGCAGGCAGGGAATGGCCAGCAGCAGGGTGGTCAGCAGCATCCACGCCGACAGCCGGTCGGCCACCAGCGCGATGCCCAGCCGTGACGGCCAGTCGCCCAGCAGGTAGACGTTGATTTCACCACTGGCCGTGGTGGCAAACAGCAGCCCGACTGCCAGCGCCAGCGCCGACAGCGCGGTCCAGGCCACCGCCCGCTGCACCCTCGGGCCATAGCGGCGGTGTTCGACGAACAGCGACAGCGCCGCACCCAGCAGCGGAATCAGGATCGGCAGGATCACCAGGTGGTTCATGCGCGGTCCTCGCCCTGGCGCGGCGGCACGCGCTCGTCCTGCAGGTCGTCATCCGGCTCGTGGGCATCCACGTGGTCGCTGTGGTTGTCGCTGCGGCTGCGCATGGCCAGCACAATGCTCACCGCGGTCATCGCAAAGGCGATCACGATCGCGGTCAGCACCAGCGCCTGTGGCAGCGGGTCGGTGTAGTTGCCCAGGTGGCTGTCCACGCCTTCCTGCAGCACCGGCGCCTTGCCCAGCACCACGCGGCCGCCGGCGAAGATCAGCAGGTTGGTGGCGTAGGACAGGAAGGTCATGCCGAGGATGACATCGAAGCTGCGCGCACGCAGCAGCAGGTAGATGCCGATGGCGGTCAGCACGCCGATCGCGGTAGCCAGGGCCAGTTCCATCAGTGCATCTCCCCGGTGCGTGCCGAGCGGCGTTGCAGGTCGATCTCACCCTTGCGGGCGGTGCGGGTTCGCGACGGCTTGATCGTGCCCATCATCGACAGCATCAGCATGGCGCCGCCGAACACCACCAGATAGACGCCGATGTCGAAGCCGATTGCGCTGGCCAGCGGTACGTCGCCGATCAGCGGCAGGTGCAGGTCGAGATGGCCGCTGGTCAGGAACGGCACGCCGAACAGCATCGAGGCGCTGCCGCTGAGCAGGGCGATCAGCAGGCCCATGCCGATGCAGCGGATGTAGTCGAAGCCGAAGCGCGACTCCACCGATGCAGTGCCCTGGATCACGTACTGGATCAGCAGCGGCACTGCCAACACCAGGCCGGCGATGAAGCCGCCACCCGGTGCGTTGTGCCCGCGCAGGAACAGGAAAATCGACACGGTCAGGGTCAGCGGGAACATGATCTGCGCCAGGTCGGCCGGCACCGGCAGCTTGATCGGCGGGCCGGGCATGATCTGCTCCGGTGCCATCCGCGTACGCCGCAGCAGCGCATGCACCACCAGCGCGGCGATGCCGAACACGGTGATCTCGCCGAAGGTATCGAAGCCGCGGAAGTCGACCAGGATCACGTTGACCACGTTCTGGCCGTAGGCCTCGGGCAACGCGCGGGCGAGCAGCTCGCCGGCCATGGTGTTCGGCGGCAGGGTCATCGCCGAATAGGCCAGCGCGCCAAGCCCGGCACCGGCGATGATCGCGATCACCGCGTCGCGGCGCTTGCGCCAGCGCGGCCGCTCAGGCCCGGACTGCGCGGGCAGGTAATTCATGCCCAGCAGCATCAGCACCAGCGTCACCATCTCCACCAGCAGCTGGGTGAGGGCCAGGTCGGGCGCGGACAGGAACACGAAGGTCAGCGCCACCATCAGGCCGACGCCGCCGACCAGCAGCACCGCCAGCAGGCGCTGCTTGTAGATGCGCAGGGTGGCGACCGCGCAGGCCATCATCACCAGCCACAGGGCCCAACCCAGCAGCGGAATCGGCTGCGGCGCGGTCCAGTTCGGCGAGGCTGGGTTGGCCACGAACGGCGCAGCGGCAACCACGATCGCCACCAGCACCAGGCCCAGCAGCATGCGCTGCAGGCTGCCATTGGCGATGCCATTGGTCAGGCGCATCGCCAGCGCGGACACGGCGTCCAGCTGGGCGTGGAACACATTGCGGCCCGTGCTGACATTGGTCACGGCATGCAGGTTGATCAGCCTGCGCAGGCCGAAGTACAGCGCCACGCCACCGACCACGCCGATCGCGCTCATCGCCAGCGGCAGGTTGAAGCCGTGCCACACCGCCAGGCTGTATTCGGGCATGGCGGTGCCGAGGATCGAGGCCGCAGCGGCGTGCAGCACCGGCGCGACGGTCAGTGCGGGTGCCACGCCCACCGCCACACAGATCACCACCAGCAGCTCCACCGGCACCTTCATCCAGCGCGGCGGCTCGTGGGGCACGCGGTCCAGGTCGTGCGGGCCAGCGCCGAAGAAGGTGTCGTGCACGAAGCGCAGGCTGTACGCCACGCCGAACACGCCTGCCAGCAACGCAGCGATCGACACCGCCGTGCGCATGATGCCCGGGCCGCCGGCCGTAATCGCTTCGGCGAACAGCATTTCCTTGGACAGGAAGCCGTTGAGCAGCGGGATCCCGGCCATCGCCAGCGAGGCGATGATCGCCAGCGCGCTGGTGAACGGCATCAGCCTGCGCAGCCCCCCCAGCTTGCGCATGTCGCGGGTGCCGGTTTCGTGATCGATGATGCCGGCGGCCATGAACAGCGAGGCCTTGAAGGTGGCGTGGTTGAGGATGTGGAACACGCCGGCGACCACCGCCATCGGCGTGGACAGGCCGAACAGCAGGGTGATCAGGCCCAGGTGGGAAATGGTCGAGTACGCCAGCAGGCCTTTCAGGTCGTGCTGGAAGATCGCGTTCCAGGCACCGATCAGCAGGGTCAGCGCGCCGATGCCGCTGACCGTATAGAAGAACAGGTCGCTGCCGGCCAGCGCCGGATGCAGCCGCGCCAGCAGGAACACGCCGGCCTTCACCATGGTGGCCGAGTGCAGGTAGGCCGAGACCGGGGTCGGCGCTGCCATCGCGTGCGGCAGCCAGAAGTGGAACGGGAACTGCGCGCTCTTGGTGAAGATGCCGGCCAGCACCAGGAACAGGGCGTACGGGTACAGCGTGCTGGCGCGGATCTGCTCGCCGGCGGCCAGCACCACATCCAGGTCGAAGCTGCCGACGATGCGGCCGATCAGCAGCACGCCACCGAGCAGGGCCAGGCCGCCGCCGCCGGTGATCACCAACGCCATGCGCGCGCCTTCGCGTGCGTCCTGGCGGTGCGACCAGAAGCCGATCAGCAGGAACGAGCTGATGCTGGTCATTTCCCAGAAGATCATCAGCAACAGCAGGTTGCCCGACAGCACCATCCCCAGCATGGCGCCCATGAACAGCAGCAGGTAGCAGTAGAAGCGGTGCGCGTTGTCCTGCTGGCTCAGGTAGTAGCGCGCATACAGCACCACCAGGGCGCCGATGCCGAGCACCAGCCCGGCGAACATCCAGGCCAGCCCGTCCAGGCGCAGGGTGAAGTCCAGCCCGATCTGTGGAAGCCAGGGGACCAGGGTGCGGACCACCTGGCCATCGAGTACTGCCGGGGTCAGCCAGCCGAGGATGGCCAGCCCGCCCAACGGCGCCAGTGCCGCCAGCCAGGCAGCAGTCGAGCGCGAACTACGGGGGAAGGCCGCAACAGCCGCTGCCATCAGGAACGGCAGGGCCAGCAGCAGGGGCAGGCTGGGGAGCATGCAGGGAATCCATGATTCACGAGCAGGTCAGGGAGAATAACAGGCTGCGAAATGTCGCCGAAACCCATCGAACAGCGATCAATTGCATGTAACGTTCGCTGATTCATTTTTTCTGCGGCGCAACATCACGTTCCTGCAGTCCCTCCCGGGTTGCTCTCGGGGACACCCTACGCCCACGCAGGGAGACCGCAGGCCCTGTCGCACAGGGGCTGCCGTCAACGGACGGGAAGCGGGGAGCGAGTCACCGGCGCAGGCTGGCAGGGCCGCCGTGGAGCGTGGGTGATGGAATTCGCCCGTTCAGGAAACGACGGCCGCTGTCGGCCGCCCGCGATCAGTAGCGCCAGTCGAGCTTGCGATAGAACTTGGCCATCACCCAGGCCGGGCCGATCAGCAGGTAGGTCAGGTCGGTCAGGAAGCTGGGCTTGCGACCCTCGAACGTGTGGCCGATGAACTGCGCGATCCAGGCCACCACGAACACGCCCACCGCCAGCCAGCGCAGCGCATGCAGGCCGATCTCGGCCTCCAGCAGGCGGCACAGGCAGCCGAATACGAAGAACTGGACGAGCATGCCGATGCCCAGGGGGCGCGACAGCTTGTTGTAGAAGCACCAGGCGCTGAACATCGCGAACGCCGACCAGATGCCGTACTGGAACCAGGTGATCAGCGGCGGCAGGCACCACAGCAGGGCCACCACCGACCACAGGATCGCCGGCACCGCCACCACGTGGATGCGCTGGTTGATCACGTTGCGGTGGTCGTCGGAGTAGCTGGCGAAATAGCGGTCGATCGGCCGCGCAAGCTCGGTGGATGTCTGCATGCGGCCAGCATACTCCCGCCGGGCCCGTCAGTAGAGCCAGGCCATGCCTGGCTGCAGGTGTTCGTCGACGTTGCCGGCCAGCGGCCGGCACTACCGAACGCGCCCCCAGCCTTTCCGGCTGGGGGCG
>NZ_KV791442.1:69546-100049 GCF_001807895.1 Stenotrophomonas sp. HMSC10F07 | reverse complement strand
CCCGCCCGGCCTCTGACAGTTTCCGTGCGCGTCCAGCCACGGAAGAAAGAAAGAAGAGCAAAAGCGTGTCGCTTCGCTACGCTTGCTCCGGTGACGACCAACGGTCGTCACCCACCACAAGCAAGACACGTGTCGACCAAGGTCGACACCCACCAACAGCAGTGCAGTACGCAGTCCCGGCAGATCGCGGGAACCTGTCGAAGGCGGGGTGGCTCAGGTTGCGGGGGCGTGAGCGCCATGGATGGCGCGATCGAGGCTACATGGACGTACTTGCGCCGTCCCCCGCAACCTGAGCCACCCCGCCTCCCCTCAGGAAGCCAGCTTCTGACGTTGCTGTTGAAGCTGCCGGCCAGCGGCCGGCACTACCGCGGGTGCAGGGCGCAGCCCTGAAAACAAACCCCACCTTCAGTAACGAGGCCGGCCTTCTTCCAGCACCTGGCGCAGGAACGGCACGGTGATCCGCCGCTTCGCCGCCAGCGATTCGCGGTCCAGCCAGTCCAGCAGGGTGATCAATCCACCCAGTTCGCGACCGGTGTGCGACAGCAGCCATTCGATGGCCGCTTCGTCGATGGCCAGGCCACGTCGCAGTGCACGCTCGCGCAGCACCGCAGCACGACCTTCCTCATCCAGCGGCTGCAGCAGCACGCGCACGCACTGGCCCAGGCGCGAACGCAGGTCCGGTAGCACCAGGCCCAGCTCGCCCGGTGCCTTCTGCGCCGTGTACAGCACGGTCACACCTGCAGCGCGCGCGCGGTTGTGGAAATCAAACAGCGCGATCTCGTCCTCGCGATTGCCGGCAACCTCGTCCAGCCCGTCCAGCGCCACCAGTTCGCGTGCGTCCAGCCCATCCAGCGCTGCACGGACACGGCCTGCTGCGCTGGCCAGTGGCACGTACGTCGGCAGGCGCCCGGCCTGCTCGGCGCTGGAGCACATCGCCAGCGCCTGGTGGGTCTTGCCGGTTCCCGCCGCACCTTCCAGGTAGACCCAGTCGTGGCTGGCACCAACCGCGATCGCGCGCAGCTGCGCCAGCGCGCCGTCCGGCGCGCCGATGAAGGTCTCCAGGCGCTGGTCCCGCGGGTAATGCAGGGCCAGCGGCAGTTGCGGCACACCCATCACTTCAGGTCGGGGCCCTTGTCGTTCGGAACGATGATATGGGGGGCGTCCACTACGCCATCAAGCACGATCGCCGGCTTCTCGCCCACGTACAGCTCGCTCTGGCGGTAGCGCTGATGCGCATAGCGCAGCAGCACGTTGGTCACCGCGGCCACCGGCAGCGCCAGCAGCATGCCGAGGAAGCCGAACAGCTGGCCGCCGGCCATCACCGCAAAGATCACTGCCACCGGGTGCAGGCCGATCTTGTCGCCGACGATACGCGGGGTCAGCACGTAGCTTTCCAGCAGCTGGCCCACGGTGAACACCACGCCCACCAGGATCAGCAGCTTCAGGTCGAAGCCCTGCGCCTGCACCAGTGCCGCGATCACCGCCATCAGCACGCCAGTGGTCGCGCCCAGGTATGGGATGAAGCTGATGAGGCCGGCAATCAGGCCGATCAGCAGGCCCAGCTTGAGGCCGACCAGCGACAGGCCGCCGGCATAGATCACGCCCAGCGCCAGCATCACCAGGAACTGTCCGCGGATGAACGCCCCCAGCACCTCGTTGGACTCACGCGCCAACGCGCTGATGGTGCCGATGTGGTTGCGCGGAATCACCGACGCCACCCGCTCGACCAGCTTGTCCCAGTCGCGCAGGAAGTAGAACGCCAGGATCGGCAGCAGCAGGATGTTGACCACCCAGGTCACCATCGCAAAGCCCGAACGCGAGACGTAGCCCATGAATGTGGTGGCGAAGCCGCCGGCCTGCTGCCAGTGGCTGCGCACCCATTCGATCAGGCGGTCCGGATCCAGCCACTGCATCACTTCCAGGCCGGTCTTCTGCTCGAACCAGGGGATCCCCTTCTCCATCAGCCACGCCTGTGCCTGCGGCGCGACCGCAATCAGGGTGGTGATCTGGCGCTCGATCATCGGCACCAGTACCAGCAGCAGCGCCACGATCACCAGCACCATCGCAGCGAACACCAGCACCACGCCGGTCATGCGCGAACGGCCGGTGGCCTCGATGCGGTCCACCAGCGGATCGCCCAGCCACGCCAGCGCCAGCGCCAGCACGAACGGGGTCAGGATCGGTGCCAGCAGCCACACCACCCAGCCGACCAAGCCGGCGAACAGGATGTACTTCAGGCGGCGCAGGAACTGCGCGATTTCGGCTTCCGGGGTCAGGGTCATCGCAAGCGGTACTCGTTGCTGACCGGCGCGGCCACCGGGGCACCGGTGGTGTCATCGATCGGGGTCGGCAGGGCCGGCAGCGTCGCGCTGGGCACCAGCACGCCATTGTCGCCCAGCATGCGGTTGAAGCCGGCCAGGCCGGTGGTCATCTCCAGGCTCAGCTCCAGCTGGCCGGCCGAAGCGTGCAGCGGGGTGACGTTGCGCACCACCGGCACCTCGCGCAGGCCGGCGGCAAGGCGCAGGTAGTCGTCGGCACTGTTGATGCCGGTGACCACCACGCGGTAGGTCCCGGCCTGACCGACGGCGGCACCCGCCTTGGCATAGCGCTTGACCAGCGCGTCGGCGGCGCCATCGGCACCGGCGGCCATCGCACGCATGGCGTTGGCGTCCTTGCTGGTCCACTTGTTCAGCTCGCGGCCGTTGTCGACGAACACCCAGTCCGCCTGCCAGCCGCCGTTGGCGCGGTAGAGCTTGCCGATCAGCTGCATCGGCGGCGAGTAGCGCGACGAGGCGCGGGCCACGGCGGCACTGTCCTGGCGCCAGATGGCACCGGCCAGCGCCTGTTCGGCGGCACCGCCGCTGGGCAGGCCCAGCTTGTAACCCCGCTCGATGGCGCGGTTCAGCAGCGGGCGGGCGGCGTTGGCCTGCTGCACGCTGACCAGGCGCGGGCCACTGCCGTCGTCGACGGCCAACCACACCACCGGTTTCGGCCGCGGCTGCGGCCACAGCGGCAGGCCCAGCGCCGAGACCAGCGAGTCGACGTCATCCTCGCGGAAGCGGGCCACCAGCAGGGTCCTGAAGCTCGGCGCGCCGCTGGCGCCCACGCTCTGGTCCTGCTTGTAGTCGTAGCTGGCCACGTAGTCCTTGGCGTTGCGCAGCGCCTGCACCACGCCGGGGCGGGACATCACGTTGCGGTCGCCGGACAGTTTGCCCAGCACCACGCTCAGGGCACGGGCCAGGGCGCCGTTGCGATCAGCTTCGGCCTGGCTATTGACGGGCACTTCGGCCTCGTACGCACCCGAGGCGGTGGCAACATCTCCCTCGGTGCGCAGGCCGCTCTGGGCCATCGTGGCCACCGGCAGGCTCAGTGCAAGGAGCAGGGTCAGAATCAGGCTGCGGCGCATCAGGACATCCATTGGCTCGACGAATCCGGGGGAATTGTTGCCCGAATACGGCCTTTGCGCCAATGCGGCCTGTTAAAATCGCCCGTTCAACCCCTGCCAGCGCCGACGCCCGTGACCAACACCCCGTCTTCCGCCCCCTCCCCCCTCACCTACCGTGACGCGGGTGTCGACATCGACGCCGGCAACGCGCTGGTCGAGCGGATCAAGCCCCTGGTCAAGCGCAGCTTCCGCCCGGAAGTGATGGGCGGCCTGGGCGGCTTCGGCGCCCTGTTCGACCTGTCCAACAAGTACCGCGAGCCGGTGCTGGTGTCGGGTACCGACGGCGTGGGCACCAAGCTGAAGCTGGCCCATCAGCTGAACCGCCACGATACGATCGGCATCGACCTGGTCGCGATGTGCGTGAACGACGTGCTGGTGCAGGGCGCCGAGCCGCTGTTCTTCCTGGACTACTTCGCCACCGGCAAGCTGGACGTCGATACCGCCGCGGCGGTGGTGGGCGGCATCGCCAACGGCTGCACCGAGGCCGGCTGCGCGCTGATCGGCGGTGAAACCGCTGAAATGCCCGACATGTACGCCCCGGGCGAGTACGATCTGGCCGGCTTCACGGTGGCTGCGGTCGAGAAGAGCGAGCTGAAGGACGGCGCCAGCGTAGCCGCCGGCGACGTGCTGATCGGCATCGCCTCGTCCGGCCCGCATTCCAACGGCTACTCGCTGGTGCGCCGCATCTACGACCGCGCCGGCCGCCCGGCCGACCTGGAACTGGAAGGTGGCGTGAAGCTGGTCGATGCGCTGATGGCACCGACCCGCCTGTACGTGAAGCCGATCCTGTCGCTGCTGAAGTCGCACGGCGATGCCATCCACGGCATGGCCCACATCACCGGTGGCGGCCTGACCGAGAACATCATCCGCGTGGTGCCCGACGGCCTAGGCCTGGACATCCAGGCCTCGTCCTGGACCCTGCCGCCAGTGTTCCAGTGGCTGCAGAAGGAAGGCGCGGTCGCCGACAGCGAGATGTGGCGCACTTTCAACTGCGGTATCGGCTTCGTGCTGATCGTGGCAGCGGAGCAGGTCGCTGCCGTGTCCGAGGCGGTCCAAGCCCAGGGCCTGGACCACTGGACCATCGGCCAGGTGGTCACCGCCGAAGGCGCCGAACGCGTCCGCATCGGCTGAACCCGACCCCGAGGAGCCCGCATGGACGCAACGCCCCCCCTGGCACCCACCCCGGTACCGCCGCCGTTGGCGGCCGCGCCGGTCTTCAGCAGGCAGGACGCCGACCACCTACGCGCGCTGTCCATCGCGCACTATGTGTTCGGTGGCCTGATCGCGCTGCTCTCGCTGTTTTTCATTCTGTACATCGTGCTCGGCATCAGTGCGCTGAGCGGCCATCTGCCGATGAACTCCGGGGGCCAGCCCTCGTCGCCGGCCGAACAGCGCCTGTTCGGCTGGGTGTTCACGGTGCTGGGGACCGTGTTCGTCGCCGGTGGCCTGGGCATGGCCGCATTCGTCATCCAGGCCGGACGCTGCCTGGCCCAGCGTCGTCGCCACCTGCTGTGCCTGATCGTGGCCGGCCTGCTCTGCCTGTGCGCGCCGCTGGGCACCGTTCTGGGGGTATTCACCCTGGTTACGCTGCTGCGCCCGCAGGTCAAGGCCGCCTTCGATGCAAGTGGTGCAACGACATGACGACACCCGGCGCACCGCCGCCGCTACCACAGCAGACCCTGGCGCAGCTGCAGCTGGCCAGCCACCTGCAGACGCTGAAGGTGCTGTTCTACGCGCTGGCGGTTTTCCACTGGATGGCCGCGCTGGCGTTCCTCGGTTTCATCGGCCTGGTCGCCAGCTCACGCGGGCTGGCCGATGGCGCGGTACTGGCCACGGTGTACGGGGTCATTTCGCTGCTGGCTGCCGCGCTTGGCGTCGTGCAGCTGCACACCGCACGCCTGCTGTCGCGCCGCACCGGGCTGGCCTGGTGCCAGCGCGCGGCCTGGCTGGCGGTACTGGCTGGCCCGCTGGGCATGGCCCTGACCGCCTATGCCTGGGTGTTCCTGTCCAAGCCTGACATGGCCGCACTGTTCGACCGCGGCGACCATCTCAGCGTCTGAGCTTGCCGGCAGACGCCCCCCTCCCCTGATCGACTCCCCATGTCCGCGCCTGCCCTCTCCACAACCGCCTCGCCTGCCGCTTCCCGTTTCACGGGCCCCAAGAAGCTGGCCTTCGCCGCCGTGCTGGCGGTGTTCGCGATCAGCTGGATCCACCCGCTGTGGCCCACCGAGCAGGCCCTGCACAGCACCCTGACCGTGATCGGGCTGGCCGCACTGCTATGGGTCGACCGCCGGGGTGGCTGGCTGGGCAACGGTGCCTTCATCGCGATCTGCGGCTTCATTGCACTGCACTGCGTGGCTGCGCGCTGGCTGTACTCGAACGTGCCCTACGACGCATGGGCGCAGGCGCTGACCGGCTGGTCGCCGAATGCGGCGTTTGGCTGGCAGCGTAATCATTTCGACCGGCTTATCCACTTCCTGTTCGGCGTCTGCTTCACGCCTGCGCTGCTGCAGCTGGCACGCCATGCCTGGCCGGCGCTGCGCCGCGGCCAGGCTTTCACCCTGGCGGTGATGGCAGTGATGTGCGCCAGCCTGGTCTACGAGTGGTTCGAGTGGGCCATCGCGCTGGCCCTGTCGCCGGACGCCGCCGAGGCCTACAACGGGCAGCAGGGCGACATGTGGGACGCCCATGCCGACATGCTGCTGGCGACCGTGGGCAGCCTGCTGAGCTGGCCGTTGATCCGCCGGAGTGCCGCGCAATGACCGCGCCCACCCGCATCGCGGTGCTCGCCTCTGGGCGCGGCAGCAACCTGCAGGCCATCCTCGATGCCATCGCGGCCGGGCGCCTGCCCGCCGAGGTCGTCGGCGTGTTCTCCGACCGCCCGGCCGCCGCCGCGCTGCAACGGGTCGGCGCCAGCCTGCGCTGGGCACATGCGCCGAAGGAATTCGACGACCGCGCCGCCTACGAGCAGGCCTTGGGCGATGCACTGGCCGCGGCCGCGCCGGACTGGATCGTCTGCGCCGGCTACATGCGCATTCTCGGCGCCGCCTTCGTGCAGCGCTTCAATGGCCGCCTGGTCAACATCCACCCCTCCCTGCTGCCACTGCACAGAGGGTTGGATACGCATGCGCGGGCTTTGGACGCCGGCGATGCCGAGCACGGGGCCAGCGTGCATCTGGTCGTTCCCGAACTGGATGCCGGCGCCGTGCTGGCCCAGGTCCGGGTACCGGTGATGCCCGGCGATGACGCCGACAGCCTGGCCGCGCGCGTGCTGGCGGTGGAGCATCCCCTGTTGATCGCCACCCTCCAGCTGCTGTGCGCCGGCCGCCTGACTGAACGGGAGGGGCAGCCGCACCTGGACGGTCACCCCCTGTTTAGCCCACTGGCCCTAGATTCCGCCGGGAACCTGAACCGGTAACGCCCACGCACACGCCCCGCTGACTGCGGGGCTGGCATCCTGCCCCCCTCCTGCAGCTCCTGTCCTCCATGAAGACCACGACCCTGCTGTCCACTTCATTGCTGCTGTCGCTTGTCGTGCTTCCCGGCGTGGGTTGGGGCCAGGTGCAAGCGCCTGCGGCCCCTGCGCAGCCGGCGCCTGCAGTCCAACCGCCTGCGGAACCGGCCGTGCCGATGCCGCCGGCGCTGGCCTGGGAGCCGCCGCCGCTGCAGCCGTTCACCGCGACCTACCAGGCCTTCTACAAAGGCAAGGAGGCCGGCGACGCCAGCATGCAGGTCACCCACACCGGCGGCAACCAGTGGCGGGTGGACATGCAGGTGGTGGGCCGCCGCGGCTTTGCCAGCGTGCTGGGCCTGAACATCGAACAGAGCACGGTGTTCGAAGAGCGCAGCGGCGTCTATGCGCCGCTCAGCCAGAGCACGGTACGCAAGGGCCTGTTCCTGGGCAAGAAGGCGGTCGGCACGTACAACTGGCAGGCCGGCACCGCGCAGTGGAGCGGCGACGTCAAGAAGGAACGTGCGCAACCGATCCCGCTGCAGCCGGGCGACCAGAGCGCGCTGCTGATCAATCTGGCGATCATGCGTGATGCCCGCCCGGGCGCCACCATGCATTACCGCTACGTGGACATGGGCAAGGTCCGCCAGCACGACTACCAGGCCGCGCCGCAGACCGAGAACGTCGAGGTCGGCGACCTGTCCTACAACGCGCTGCGGGTCTACCGGACCAACGGCGGCAACAACGAAACCATCCTCTGGATCGCCAACGGTGTCCCCACCCCGGTGCGCATCCTGCAACGCGAAGACGGCGAAGACCGCGTCGATCTGCGCCTGATCGAATACCAAGGAGTCTGAGCATGAGCACCCTGACCCGCCCCCTCACCTGGATCGCTGCAGCCGCACTGTCGGTGGCCAGCCTGCCGGCCATGGCCCTGCAGCCATTCAAGGCCGATTACCTGGCCAGCTACATGGGCATGCAGGCCAATGGCAGCATGACGCTGAGCAGCGAGGGAGCCAACAAGTGGCGCTACACGCTGCAGGTGAAGAACCAGCTGGCCGACCTGAGCCAGAGCACCGTGTTCGAAGAGGTGCGCGGCCAGCTGCGTCCGCTCAGCAGCCAGGACCGTTCGGCACTGCTGGTGAAGAAGCGCAATGTGCAGGCCAACTACAACTGGACCAGCAACCAGGCCACCTGGACCGGCGACATCAAGCCGGACCGTGCGGGCCCCATCGCGTTGAAGACGGGCGACATGGACGCGCTGCTGATCAATCTGGCGATCGCCCGCGACCTGGCCGCCGGCAAGCCGCTGACCTATCGCATGGTCGACGAAGGCCGCATCAAGAACATGACCTACCGCGTGATCGGCAAGGAATCGATCACCGTGGGCGGCAAGAGCTACGAGGCCACCAAGGTCTCGCGTGCCGACGGCAACAAGGAGCTGATCGCCTGGATCGTGCCGGAATTCCCGGTGCCGGCGCGCATGCTGCAGCGTGAGAGCGGCCGCGATGCGCTGGACCTGACCATCAAGGCGATGAACTGAGCGCCCGGGGTCGGATCCCTTCCCAACGGGAAGGGCTCTGACCCCGACAGCGACCCGGCGCCTTCATCCACGCATGGCGTGGATCTACCGTAAAAAAACGCCCGCTTTCGCGGGCGTTGTTCTTACTTCTTTTGCTCGGCCGCGGCCGGCTTGAACTCGGTGCGGCAGTCCACGCGGATCTGTTCGCCGGTGCTGCGCCAGACGAAGGTGCGGCAATGGCGGTTGCCGTCCTGGCTGTCGTTCACCGCGACCGCGTAGAACGATTCGATGATCTCGTCACGCGAGACCGTGCCGTCGCCATTCCAGTCCATGTCCTTCTGCTCGATGCCCTGGGTGATGGCGATGTTGGCGTACCAGGCATAGCCCAGCCACGCCAGCACGATCAGCACCAGGGCCAGCAGCGCCTTGCGGCGCGGGCTGAACTTGCCGCGCAGGATCATGGCACGCGCCGGATGGTGGCGCCGAGCGAAGACAGCTTCTCTTCGATGTTCTCGTAGCCACGATCAAGGTGGTAGATGCGGTCGATGGTGGTCTCGCCGCTGGCCATCAGGCCGGCCAGGATCAGCGAGGCCGAGGCACGCAGGTCGGTGGCCATTACCGGCGCACCGCTCAGGGTCTCGCTGCCACGCACGATGGCGGTGTGGCCTTCGACCTGGATGTCCGCGCCCAGGCGCAGCAGTTCGTTGACGTGCATGAAACGGTTCTCGAAGATCGTTTCGTTGATCACGCCGACGCCGTCGGCCACGCAGTTGAGCGCCATGAACTGCGCCTGCATGTCGGTCGGGAATGCGGGGTACGGCGCGGTGGTCAGGTTGACCGCCTTCGGCCGCTTGCCCTGCATGTCCAGGGTGATGGTGTCTTCGGTGGTCTCGATCTTCGCACCGGCCTCGACCAGCTTGGACAGCACCGCGTCCATGGTGTTCGGGCGCGCACGGTTGACCGTGACCTTGCCGCCGGTCATCGCCGCAGCGACCAGGAAGGTACCGGTTTCGATGCGGTCGGGCAGCACTTCGTGGCGGCCGCCGGACAGGCGCTCGACGCCTTCAATGACCAGGCGGGCAGTGCCCAGGCCTTCGATCTTCGCGCCCAGCGCGATCAGGCAATGCGCCAGATCGGTCACTTCCGGTTCCATCGCGCAGTTGTCGAGGATGGTGGTGCCTTCGGCCAGCACCGCGCCCATCAGCACGTTCTCGGTGCCGGTGACGCTGACCATGTCGAAGGTGAAATGGCCGCCCTTCAGCCGCTTGGCAGTGGCCTTGATGAAGCCGTTCTCGACCACGATCTCGGCACCCAGCGCCTGCAGGCCCTTGATGTGCTGGTCGACCGGACGCGAACCGATCGCGCAGCCGCCGGGCAGCGACACTTCGGCCGCGCCGAAGCGGGCCAGCAGCGGGCCCAGCACCAGGATCGAGGCGCGCATGGTCTTGACCAGCTCGTACGGTGCAACATGCTGGTTGACCGAGCGCGGGTCGACCACGATCGCACTGCCACGCGACAGCGTGCCCTGGTCGATGGTGACCTTGGCACCCAGTTCGCCCAGCAGCTTGACCGTGGTGACCACGTCGTGCAGGTGCGGCACGTTGGTGATCTCCACCGGCTCATCGGCCAGCAGGGTCGCGCAGAGGATGGGGAGGACGGCGTTCTTGGCGCCGGAGATGCTCACTTCACCGTGCAGCGCAGCGCCGCCGGTCACAACGATCTTGGCCATGTATTCGGGATCTTCTGCGGTTCAGCCGGCTTCGGCCGGGGTCACGGTTTTCAGCGCCAGCGCGTGGATCGCGCCGCCCATCAGGTCGCCCAGCGTGGCATAGACCATGCGGTGGCGGGCCAGCGGCATCTTGCCGGCGAACGCCTCGCAGACCACGGTCGCTTCGAAATGCACGCCATCATCGCCCTGCACGTCGGCGCGGGCGCCAGGCAGGCCGGTTTCGATCAGATTGCGGATGGTGTCGGCGTCCAACGGGCTTTCCTAATAAAATGTGCCTCCATTCTACTTCCGCTGCGTGGCGTCCGCATGGCCGAATCCCTGTTGCCCCCCCGTTCCGTCGACCCTGCCGGCCTGGTCGCCAGTGGCCGCCGCGTGTTCGAGATCGAGCGGCAGGCGCTGGATGCCGTCGCCGACCGCCTTGGCGAGGCCTTCCAGCAGGCCTGCGAGGCGATCCTGGCCAGCCGCGGCCGGGTGGTCGCCACCGGCATGGGCAAATCCGGCCACATTGCCCGCAAGATCGCCGCCACCCTGGCCTCCACCGGCACACCGGCGTTCTACGTGCATCCCGGCGAAGCCGGCCACGGCGACCTGGGCATGATCACCGAAGCCGACGTGGTGCTGGCCCTGTCCTATTCGGGCGAGTCCGATGAGGTGCTGATGCTGCTGC
Source organism: Stenotrophomonas sp. HMSC10F07 (assembly GCF_001807895.1). Classification (NCBI taxonomy): domain Bacteria; kingdom Pseudomonadati; phylum Pseudomonadota; class Gammaproteobacteria; order Lysobacterales; family Lysobacteraceae; genus Stenotrophomonas; species Stenotrophomonas sp. HMSC10F07. Next base: position 89,235 of record NZ_KV791442.1, on the reverse strand, counting down.
CTGTGCTCAAGCGCCAGGGCAACGTGCTGATTTCCATGACCGGCCGCCCGCAGTCGAGCCTGGCCACGGCCGCCGACATCCACCTGGATGTGAGCGTGCCGGCCGAGGCCTGCCCGCTGGCGCTGGCGCCGACCTCCAGCACCACCGCCTCGCTGGCGATGGGCGATGCGCTGGCCGTAGCCCTGCTTGACGCGCGCGGCTTCACCGCCGACGACTTCGCCCGCTCGCACCCGGCCGGCAGCCTCGGCCGTCGCCTGCTGCTGCACATCACCGATGTCATGCACACCGGCGAGGACCTGCCCAGCGTGGGCGCCGATGCCAGCCTCAGCGAGGCGCTGGTGGAAATGAGCCGCAAGCGGCTCGGCATGACCGCCGTGGTCGACGCCGATGGCGTGCTGATCGGCCTGTTCACCGACGGCGACCTGCGCCGGGCGCTGGACAGCGCGCTGGACGTGCGCACCGCGAAGATCGCCGATGTGATGACCCGCAACCCGCGCACCATCGGTGCCGACCAGCTGGCCGTAGAGGCCGCGCGGCAGATGGAGACCCAGAAAATCAACGGCCTGATCGTGGTCGATGGCCAGGGCCGTGCGGTCGGCGCCCTGAACATTCATGACCTGTTGCGGGCCCGGGTGGTTTAACCGACAGTCCGTAGACCCCATTCAGTCTGTAATGCCCCACCCGCCCCCACCGAGCCTGATCGCCTGATGCCCTGGTCCCCGCTGCCCGCGTTCCCCGCCCACCTGCATGCCGCTGCGGCCCGCGTCCGCCTGGCCTGCTTCGACGTGGACGGTACCCTCACCGACGGTCGGCTGTACTACGACAAGGACGGCAACGAGAGCAAGGCGTACTTCGTGCAGGACGGTCTGGGCCTGAAACTGCTGCAGCAGCACGGCATCCAACCCGTGCTGATCACCGCGCGCAACAGCCAATCCGCGCTCAAGCGCGGCGCCGACCTCGGCATCGACACCCAGATCGCCGTGGGCGACAAGCTGGCCAGCGTGCAGACGCTGTGCGCACAGCATGGCATCGGCCTGGAGCAGGTGGCCTTCATGGGCGACGACCTGCCGGACCTGGCGCCGCTGGGCGCGGTCGGCCTGGCGGTGGCGCCAGCCAACGCCCACCCGTGGATCGCCGAGCGCGTGCACTGGCAGACCCGCGCCGATGGCGGACGTGGCGCCGCCCGTGAACTGTGCGACATCCTGCTGGCCGCCCAGGGCCATGTGGACGCGGTGCTGGCGAGGTTCGGCGCATGAACCTGCCCACCCTGAACTGGCGCACCGTGCTCGGCATCGGCCTGCTGCTGGCGGCCCTGCTCAGCAGCTGGGCGGCCCTGCGCAACCGCGACAAGGGCCCGGCCACTGCCGGCCAGGACGCCGGCGTGGACTACATCCTGCACGACTTCCAGATCGTCGCGCTGGATGAGCAGGGCAAGGAATCGACCACCCTGCGCGCACCGCGGCTGGAACGCCAGCGTGGTGACCAGACCATCAACATCGCCACCCCACTGTTCGAGATGCCGGACAAGGATGGCAAGCACTGGACCCTGCGCGCCGAGACCGGCTGGCTCAGCGCCAAGGGCGACGAAATGAAGCTGCGTGGCAATGTCGCTGGCGACAGCCCGGCCGATCCGGGCGTGGTGCCGACCACTTTCCGCACCGACCACCTGGACGTGTTCCCGAAGGAGAACCGTGCCCGCACCGATGCGCGGGTCACCATGACCCGCCCCGGCATGGAACAGTCCGGCGTTGGCTTCGAGGTGGATTCCAAGAACAACACGTATCATTTCCTCAGCCAGTCCAAGGGCCGCTACACGCCCCGACGCTGATTCCGCCGCCCTCCTGCGACGTCCCCGGACCGGCGCAAGGACGGCAGCCCACCCACCCGCCGCCGGTTTTCCGGACGGCCCCACCGGTAGAACGGACCCCGATGAAGATTCCCTTTGCAGCCGTACTCGCGCTCGGTCTCCTTGTTCCCAGCGCTGCCTTTGCCAAGTCCACCGACCGCAACGAGAACATGAACATCGAATCCGGCGCCCAGTCGGGCGTGCTGACCGGCGACGGCAAGACCGTGCTGTCGCAGGGGGTGACCGTCACCCAGGGCACGCTGGACCTCCGCTCGTCCGAAGCCGAGATCTACCTGAAGGATGGCGAAGCCGTGCGTGCGGTGTTCACCGGCAAGCAGGCCACGATGAAGCAGCAGCTCGACGATGGCACCTGGATGGACGCGGTGGCCGATCGCATCGACTACGACATCAAGACCGAGATCATCACCCTGACCGGCAACTACAAGGTCACCAGCGCGCGCGGCACCAATGCCGGCCAGCGCATGGTCTACAACACCCGCACCGGGGAGATGAACTCCGGTGGTGATGGCAGCCGTGTGCGCACCGTCATTCCGCCGAAGAACAAGAACGCGGCAGCACAGCCGGCCGCCGCACCCAAGGCAGCGGCTCCGGCCAGCACGCCGGCCAAGCCGGCGGGGAGCAAGAAGTAATGCTCGTCGCCAAGGGTCTGCGCAAGCGCTACAAGCAGCGCGAAGTTGTCAAGGACTTCGGGCTGACCCTCGACGCCGGTGAAGTGGTCGGTTTGCTCGGCCCCAACGGTGCCGGCAAGACCACCTGTTTCTACATGATCGTCGGCCTGGTCGCCGCCGATGCAGGCAGCATCGTGCTCGACGGCAAGGACATCACCAGCGACCCGATGTACACCCGTGCCAAGCAGGGCGTGGGCTACCTGCCGCAGGAGCCGTCGGTGTTCCGCAAGCTGACCGTGGCCGACAACCTCCGCCTGGTGCTTGAACTGCGCGAAGACCTGGATTCGGCCGGCCGCGAACGCGAATTGAACAGCCTGCTCGACGAGCTGCAGCTGGGCCATGTCGCCGACCAGCTCGGTGCCAGCCTGTCCGGTGGCGAACGTCGTCGCTGCGAGATCGCCCGCGCACTGGCCGCGCAGCCGCGCCTGATCCTGCTCGACGAACCGTTTGCCGGTGTCGACCCGATCTCGGTGGGCGAAATCCAGCGCATCGTCACCCATCTCAAGCAGCGTGGCATCGGCGTGCTGATCACCGACCACAACGTGCGCGAGACCTTGGGAATCTGCGACCGCGCGTATATCCTCGCCGAGGGCACCGTGCTGGCCCAGGGTTCGCCGGAGGCGATCCTGGACAACGCTGACGTACGTCGCGTCTACCTTGGGGATTCCTTCAAGCTGTGACCGCAGGTGCTGGGTCCCTTTCCTTCCGTTCGGCACAGGCATGAAGACTCGGCTGCAGACATCGTTGGGACAGCAGCTGGTGCTCACCCCCCAGCTGCAGCAGGCGATCAAGCTGCTGCAGATGTCCACGACCGAGCTGGAGCTTGAAATCGCCCAGGCCGTGGAAAGCAATCCGCTGCTGGACTGGGCCGACAGCAACGACAGCAGTGCCGCCAATGAAGGCGGCGACAACACGGACGCCGACACGCCGGCCGAACGCGCCGACAATGGCGACGACTGGGCACCGGCCGAGCTCGACTGGAGCGCTGCCGGCAGTGGCGGCAGCTTCGACGATGATGATGACACCGGCAGCGCCGCCGAGCGCGTGGCCGAAACCGAGACGCTGGCCGACCACCTGCTGTGGCAGCTGCACCTGTCGCATCTTTCCATGCATGACCGCAGCATCGGCGCTGCGCTGATCGATGCGTTGGACGATGACGGTTACCTGCGCGAACCGCTGGCCACCATCGCCGAAACCCTGCTGCCGTCGGTCCATGCCGATGAGGATGAAATCCTTGCGGTGCTGCATCGCATCCAGCGCTTCGACCCGGTCGGCGTTGCCGCGCGCACGCTCGGCGAATGCCTGCAGCTGCAGCTGGATGTGTTGCCTGGTGACACCGCGGGCCTGGCGCTGGCGCGGCAGATTGCCGCAGGCCCGCTGGAACGGCTGCCACGCAGTGGCGTCGCCGGTCTGGCCCATGAACTGAAACAGCCGCTGGACGAGGTCGAGGCAGCGGTCGCCCTGCTGCGCTCGCTGGACCCGCGTCCAGGGACTCAGATCGCGCCGCTTTCGCAGGATACCTACGTGGTGCCCGACGTGGTGGTGTGGCGGCAGAACGGCATCTGGCGCGCGGCGCTGGCCGCCCATGCCGGGCCAAAGGTGGTGATCCACCGTGGCTACGAACAGCTGATCCGCCGCTGTGGCGAGGCCGACGCCGGCTACCTGCGTGGCCAGCTGCAGGAGGCGCGCTGGCTGCTGAAGGGCCTGCAGCAGCGCGGTGAAACCCTGCTGCGGGTGGTGCGCAGCCTGATCCACCAGCAGGCCGGTTTCCTCGAGTTCGGCGAACAGGCGCTGCGTCCGCTGACCCTGCGCGAGATCGCCGCCGAACTGGGCCTGCACGAGTCGACGGTGTCGCGCGCGATCGCCCGCAAGCATGTGCGCACGCCGCGCGGCACGCTGCCGCTGCGTGCCTTCTTTGCCTCGGGCATCGATACCGAAGGCGGTGGCGAGGCGTCCAGCACCGCCATCCAGGCGATGATCCGGCGCCTGATCGACGACGAAAACCCGCGCAAGCCGCTTTCTGACGCCAAGCTGGCTGACCTGCTCAAATCGTCGGGAATTCCAGTAGCGCGACGCACCGTGGCGAAGTATCGTGAAGCCATGAACATCTCCGCCTCGCACGAAAGGGTCAGAATCGCTTGACGCGCCGCCGCGCCCGGCGGAGAGGTTCATTGGCACATCCGAACACAGGAGAAACCCGATGCGCATCGAAACGTTTGGCAAAGACGTCGAAGTCACCCCGGCCCTGCAGTCCTATGTGGAGGAGAAGCTGGCCCGGATCGGAAAACACTTCGACCAGCACTGCGAAGCGCGGGTGACCCTCAAGCTGCAGAAGACCGAACACCACGTCGACGCCAGCCTCAACATCCCGGGGCAGACCCTGCACGCCGAGGCCGGCGGCCAGACCATGTATGCCGCGATCGACCTGCTTGCGGACAAGCTTGACCGCCTGGTCATCAAGCACAAGGAGAAAAAACAGCAGCACGCACCGCTGCCGGTGGGTGACAATGGTGGCTGATCGCCACCGTTCCCCGCAGACATGCCCCTGACTGACCTCCTGGCGGCCGTGCAGACCCAGCTCTGCGCGGCCACCGACCGTGACAGCGTCCTGCAGGCCGCCGCCGGGTTGCTGGCCTGCCGCCAGGCCAATGCCGAACAGATCTATCTGAACCTGTGCCAGCGCGAGGCCCTGGGCAGCACCGCGATCGGCCACGGTATCGCCATCCCCCACGGCCGCGCGCCGACCCTGGACCGCCCCCGTGGCGCCCTGCTGCGTCTGGCGACCCCGGTCGACTTCGGCGGCGATGAGCCGGTGGACCTGGTGTTCGCGATGGCCGTCCCCGCCCACTACACCCACCAGCACCTGATGCTGCTGTCCGAGCTGGCCGAGCTGTTTTCCGCGCCGGATATCCGCCAGGCCCTGCGTGCGGCCGGCGATGCCCGGGCCCTGCGCGAGGCGCTGGACATGACCCCACCTGCGAGCGCCGCATGAATACCAGCATCACCGCCCGTGAACTGTTCGAACAGCAGCGCGAGCGGCTGGGGCTGCGCTGGGCCGCCGGCAAATCCGGTGAGAAGCGCGAGCTGGAGGCCGGCAACACGGTCTCGCGGCGTCCCTCGCTGGCCGGCTACCTCAACGCCATCTATCCCAACAAGGTGCAGATCCTGGGCACCGAGGAACTGTCCTGGCTGGATGCGCTGGAACCGCGCCAGCGCTGGGAGACCATCGAAAAGATCATGCAGTCGCACCCGCTTGCGCTGGTGCTGACCCGCAACCAGGCCTGCCCCGAAGACCTGCGCGCCGCCGCCGATGAATCCGGCACGCCGCTGTGGTTGTCGCCCAAGCGCGGCCACGAACTGCTGAACCACCTGTCCTACCACCTGGCGCGCACGCTCGCGCCGAGGGTGATCCTGCACGGCGTGTTCATGGAGATCTATTCCATTGGCGTGCTGATCACCGGTGAGGCCGGGTCGGGCAAGAGCGAGCTGGCACTGGAACTGCTCAGCCGTGGTCACCGCCTGGTCGCCGACGACGCCCCCGAGTTCACCCAGATCGCCCCGGACGTGCTCGACGGCACCTGCCCCGAACTGCTGCAGGACCTGCTGGAAGTGCGCGGCCTGGGCGTGCTGAACGTGCGCGAGATGTTCGGCGACACGGCTGTAAAGAAGAACAAGTACCTTCGGCTGATCGTCCACCTGACCAAGCCGATGACCGAACCCACCCCGCATGGCTACGAGCGCCTGACCGGCGACTCGGGCACCCGCCATGTGCTGGATCTGGACGTTCCGCTGATCACCCTGCCGGTGATGCCCGGCCGCAACCTGGCCGTGCTGACCGAAGCCGCCACCCGCCTGCACATCCTGCGCACCAAGGGCATTGACCCGGCGGCCATGTTCATCGCCCGCCACAGCAACCTGTTGGAACGGCGAACTCCCTGATCCTCCTGCCCCTCGAAGAGCCTGTCCATGAGCACCGCAATCCCCACCGCCCCGACCCTGATCATCGTCAGCGGCCTGTCCGGCTCGGGTAAATCCGTCGCCCTGAAGACCTTCGAGGACCAGGACTACTACTGCTCGGACAACCTGCCGATCCACCTGCTGCCGGATTTCGTGCGCAGCCTGCTGGCCAACCACGACGGCAGCGCACCGCGCCGCTTGGCCGTAGGCATCGATGTCCGCGGCCAGGCTGACCTGAGCCAGCTGGGCGACTGGCGGCAGCTGGCCACTGACGCCGGCGTGGAAGTGAAGGTACTGTTCTTCGAGGCCAGCGACGAAACGGTGCTCAAGCGCTACGCCGACACCCGTCGTCGCCATCCGCTGAGCCAGCTGGGCCTGTCGCTGCCCGAAGCGATCGCCCGCGAGCGCGAGCTGACCGCACCGTTGCGCCGCGAGGCCGATGCGGTGATCGATACCAGCACCCTCAACGTGCACCAGCTTCGGCGGCGGATCATCACCGAGTTCGCGATGGACCATGCCACTGGCCTGTCGCTGCTGTTCGAATCATTCGCCTACAAGCGCGGCGTACCGGCCGAGGCGGACTTCGTGTTCGATGCGCGGGTGCTGCCCAATCCACACTGGGACCCGGACCTGCGCGCGCTGAGCGGCCGCGAACCCGGCGTGCGCGACTACCTGGAAGCGCAGCCGGACGTGCAGCGCTACCTGGCCCAGCTGATGGATTTCCTCGATACGTGGCTGCCGAAACTGGGGGATGGCACCCGCAGCTACGTGACCGTGGCGTTCGGCTGCACCGGCGGCAAGCACCGCTCGGTGTTCCTGGCCGAGCGCATGGCCCGGCACGCCCGCGAGATGGGCTGGCAGGACGTGGCCACCTACCACCGCGAACAGGATTGAGGGTGGTCGGCCGGGCTGCGCCCGGCACCCACCGGTAGTGCCGGCCGCTGGCCGGCAACAGCAACAGCAACAGCAACAGCAAAAGCGGCATTCCGTGGGATGGCGGGGCGGTGTGGGTAGGCAGGACACGCCGTGAACCCGTCCATGGGGGCTCGATGGCTCCATCCATGGCGCCAACGGTCCTGCCTACCCACACCGCCCCGCCTCTGACAGATTCCGTGCGCTGTTGGTAGGTGTCGACCTTGGTCGACACGGTAGATCCACGCCATGCGTGGATGAATCGCTGCCAGGCATCGAAAAACGCATGGGGTCGGATCCCTTCTTCAATGAAAAAGGGCCCCGACCCGAGCAACACTGAATACGGGACACAGTACCCCTCATCTGCTGCTATCGCCGATTCACCTTGACCTGTTAACGTGCAGTAATGACCTGTGGCATTCTCCTCGTAACACATCCCGGGATCGGGACCGCCCTGCTTGACGTGGCGACCCGGCTCCTGCGGCAGTTGCCGCTGAAAACCGAAGCTTTCGAAGTACCGTTCGACGCAGACCTGGACGCCCTGCTCCCGCTCGCCTCGGCCGCTTTGCGGCGGGTCGATGGAGGTGACGGCGTGCTGATCCTGACCGACCTGTACGGCGCCAGCCCCGCCAACCTTGCCGGGCAGCTGGCCCGGCTGGGAACCCCGGTTCGCCGGGTATCGGCGCTGAGCCTGCCGATGTTGCTGCGGGTGATGAATTATCCGGAACAGGGACTGGATCAACTGCCCGCCACAGCCGCGGCGGGTACCCGTAATGGAGCGATAGTCGACGATGCTTGAACGAGAACTCACCGTCAGCAACCGCCTGGGCCTGCATGCCCGGGCCACCGCCAAGCTGGTGCAGACCCTGGCGCCGTTCCGCTGCAACGTGACCATGGCCGCCAAGGGCCGTGAGATCAACGCCAAGAGCATCATGGGCGTGATGCTGCTGGCCGCCGGCCAGGGCACCCCGGTCACCGTGCGCATCAACGGCGAGGACGAAGCCGCCGCGATGGAAGCGGTGGTCGGCCTGTTCGAACGCCGCTTCGACGAGGACAGCTGAGCGTGCCGCGCGCACGCGCCAGCCAGGTCCCTTCCGGCCAACGGCCGGTACAGCTGCTGGCCGGCCACGGCGCCGCGCGCGGAACGGCGATGGGCCGGGCACGCGTGCGACTGCCGCATGCGCTGGAGGTGGCCGAGCAGCGCGTGGCCGCCCACCAGGTCGAGGCCGAACTGGCGCGCCTGCACCGGGCGCTGGATGCCGCGCGTACGGAAATGCACGAGCTGCGCCAGCGCCTGCATGGCGCCCTGAACCAGGAAGTGGGCGAGTTCCTCGACCTGCACGCGCTGCTGCTGGACGACCCCGAGCTGCTGTACGGCCTGGACGAGCTGATCCGCAGTGGCCCGTACAGCGCCGGCTATGCCTTGCGCCTGCAGCGCGACCGCCTGGCCAAGGTCTTCGATGGCATGGACGATGCCTATCTGAAGAGCCGCATGGACGATCTCGACCATGTGATCGGGCGCATCCACGCCTTCCTGCAACCCGAACGGCCGTCGGCGGTGAAAGGCCTGGCCGGCGAGATCCTGGTCTGCGACAACATCGCGCCCTCCGAGCTGGCGCAGCTGCAGGCACAGGGCGTAGTCGGCATCGTCACGGCCGCCGGCAGCGCGCTGTCGCACAGCGCGATCCTGGCGCGCAGCCTGCACCTGCCCCTGATCGTCAACGTGCCGCAGCTGCTCAGCCGCATCGCCGATGGCGATGTGCTGATCATCGATGGCGCCGACGGCAGCATCACCGTCAACCCGCAGGCCGACAACCTGCGGGACTACCGCGTCCGGCTGAAGGAACATGCGCGCGAGCAGCGCGAGCTCGGCCGCCTGCGCAGCAAGCCCAGCCGTACCCGCGACCAGGTCGACATTGCCCTGCTGGCCAATGCCGAATCGCTGGAAGACGTGACCCAGGCGCATGCACTGGGCGCGCAGGGGCTCGGCCTGTACCGCACCGAATTCCTGTTCCTGCAGCGCAATGAGCTGCCGGACGAAGAAGAGCAGTTCCAGACCTACCGCGATGCCGCGCTGGGCATGAGCGGGCGGCCGGTCACCATACGCACGCTGGACCTGGGCGCGGACAAGGCCGACCGTACCGGCCTGACCCTGAGCAACGAAGAGAACCCTGCACTCGGCCTGCGCGGGGTGCGCCTGTCGCTGGCACGGCCGAAAGTGGCCGACACCCAGCTGCGCGCGATCCTGCGCGCGTCTGCATACGGCAAGCTGCGCGTACTGGTGCCGATGGTCAGCACCCGCGAGGAGCTGCTGGCCGTGCGCCGGCGCATGCTCAAACTGACCGAACAGCTGCGCGGCGAAGGGCACATGGTGTCCGACCACGTACCGCTGGGCGCGATGATCGAAGTCCCCGCCGCTGCGCTGGCGCTGGAGAGCTTCATCGACCTGGTCGATTTCCTGTCGATCGGCACCAACGATCTGGTGCAGTACCTGCTGGCTGCCGACCGCAACAACGAGGCGCTGGGCGAGTTGTATTCACCGCTGCACCCGGCCGTGCTGCGGCTGCTGCAGATGGTGATCGAGACCGGCGCGCGTCACCGCATCCCGGTGGCGGTCTGCGGCGAGATGGCCGGTGATGCCCGGATGACCCCGCTGCTGCTGGCGCTGGGCCTGAGCGAGTTCAGCCTGCACCCGGGTACGTTGCTGGAGGTACGCCGCGCGATACGCGAAGCCGACCTGTCCGTGCTGCGCGCGCGCGCGCCGAAGCTGCTGACCGCGCGCGACCGCCGCGCCATCGAACGCTGGCTGGCGCTGGTGGCGGACGCGTCCTGATTTGCGCGCTACGCGCTCGCCTGGCATGGCCCGGCGGAACATGTGGAACCGCTGGCCGCTGGCCCGACCCAGATTCGATCCGCAGAAGCAGCCCCTTGTTGTTCAAGGGGCGCGCCGACAGGCGGGGGATAAGGTTGAATGCGTGGACCCCGGTGGCCGCAGGCCAGCGGGGTATCCGGTGAAACATCGCCTTGCGATAATGACGCGCTGAACACCCCTGTTGCCGCATCCTTGCCAGGATCGCGGCTTTTCTTATCCCGCGGGAGCTGCGATGGCTGAAGCTGTACGCCACGACAAGACTGCGCGCCAACTGCGGATGCTGTCCGATGCACTGGACAGCGGCCGGCTGGGCCCGGTACGTCGCCTGGTCAACACCCTGGCCCCGGCCGAGATCGGCAACCTGCTTGAATCACTGCCGCCGGGCAAGCGCGAGGTGGTGTGGGGCCTGGTCGATCCTGAAGACGACGGCGAGGTGCTGGTCCACGTCGGCGAGGACGTGCGCGAAAGCCTGCTCGCGGACATGGACCCGGACGAGATCATCGCCGCGGTCGAAGACCTGGACATCGACGATCTGGCCGACCTGGTCGAAGACCTGCCGGATACGGTCATCGATGAAGTCCTCAAGTCGATGGACCGCGAGAACCGCGAGCGGCTGGAACAGGTGCTGTCCTATCCCGAGGACAGCGCCGGCCGCCTGATGAACCCGGACGTGGTGACCGTGCGCGCCGACGTCAACGTCGACGTGGTGCTGCGCTACCTGCGCCTGCGCGGCGAATTGCCTGACCACACCGACCACCTGTTCGTGGTCAGCCGGCGGCACCAGTATCTCGGCCGGGTGTCGCTGGCGGCACTGGTGACCCACGAGGACACCACCCCGATCAACCGCCTGATCGACGACGAGCAGCCGGCCATCGACGTCGGCGAGAGCGACCAGGAAGTGGCACGGCAGTTCTCCGACCATGACTGGATCTCCGCACCGGTGGTGGACGAGAACAACATCCTCGTTGGCCGCATCACCATCGATGACGTGGTCGACATCATCCGCGGCCAGGCCGAGCACCAGGCGCTGGGCGCCGCCGGCCTGGACGAGGACGAGGACCTGTTCAGCCCGGTCTGGCGCGCCATGCGCCGCCGCCTGATGTGGCTGTCGGTGAACCTGTGCACCGCCTTCCTGGCCTCCAGCGTGGTCGGCCATTTCGAAGGCACCATCGACAAGCTGGTGGCGCTGGCGGTGCTGATGCCGATCGTCGCCGGCCTCGGCGGTAACGCCGGTACCCAAGTGCTGGCGCTGATGGTGCGCGGCCTGGCGTTGGGCCAGGTGGGCGCCTCCAACGCGCGCACGCTGCTGTGGAAGGAAGTGCGGGTGGCCGCGCTCAACGGCCTGCTGCTCGGCTCGATCCTGGGGCTGATCGTGCTGGTCTGGTTCCACTCGCCCGGGCTGTCGGCGGTGATCGCCATCGCGCTGACCTGCAATCTGCTGTTTGCGGCGCTGGCCGGCGTGCTGGTGCCGCTGACCCTGAAACGCTTCGGCTTCGACCCGGCGCTGGCCAGTGGCATCTTCCTGACTGCCGTGACCGACTCGATGGGCTTCTTCACCTTCCTCGGCCTGGCCACGCTGGTGCTGCTGCACTGATCCCTGCCGGGCCGGATCTCCGCAACGCGGAGCTCCGACCCACGCCAAAACCCAGGGTCGGATCCCCGCGGCGCGGGGCTCTGACCCGCCTCCCCATGCTGGAACATCCCATGGCAACAACGATCGAAAACTATTTCCAGCCCGGCTGGCGCGACCAGCAGCACACCTGCCCAGCCTGCGAATGGAAGGGCAGCTCGCGTGCCATGGAGATGGAGCTGGACGAGGACGCCACCGAGTACGCCTGTCCGGTCTGCGAAAACCCGTTGCTGGTGGTGCTGCATCCGGACATGGCACAGGTGCAGGCCGCGGCCGCCAGCGGCAATGCCGAAGCCCAGGAACAGCTGGACATCATCGCCAGCTTTCCGCGCCCGCAGTGATGCGGCGCATGATGCCGCGTTGACCTGCGGCGGACTAGGATGCGGCTGAACCCACCGCTCCTGGAACGTCGATGGTCCGTACGATGATGCGCTGGCTGCCGATGCTGGCGATCCTGATGATGGCCGGCTGCGCCTCGCAGCCGGACAGCGCGCGCGGCCACTTCGAATCGCGTGCGGTGAAAGTGGATGGCCGTACCGCCTATTACCAGGTGTTCATTCCGGCAACCGCGGCGCGCACGCCTGGCGCACTGCCGGTGGTGCTGTTCCTGCATGGATCCGGCGAGCGCGGCGGCGACGGCGTCAAGCAGACCCATGCGGGGCTGGGGCCGCACCTGCGCAGGCACGCGGCCGACTTCCCCGCGTTGGCCGTATTCCCGCAGGTGCCGGGCCGCCAGGAATGGAGCGGGCGCAACAACCGCGTTGCGCTGGCCGCCCTGGACGCCACCATCGCCGAGTTCGGTGCCGATCCCTCGCGGCAGTACCTGACCGGGATGTCGATGGGCGGCTATGGCAGCTGGAACATCGCGCTGGATGACCCCGGCCGCTTCGCCGCGATCGTGCCGGTATGCGGTGCGGTGCTGGCGCCGCGCGCGGTGCGTCCGACGCTGTTCGTCGAACAGGTGGCCCAGGAATCCGATCCGTATGCCGCGATCGCCAAGCGGCTTCGGCACACACCGATCTGGATCTTCCATGGTGCGCTGGATGACGTGGTGCCGCCGGACGACGACCGCAGGCTGCACGCCGCCTTCCAAAGCGCCGCTGCACGCGACGTGCGCTACACCGAGTACCCGGAGGGCAACCACAATGCCTGGGACGCCACCTACGCGGACCCGGCGATGTGGGCATGGCTGTTCGCGCAGAAGCGCTGAACCACGACGTCCGGTGGTTGCCCACCAAGGTTGGAGCCTGGTTTGGGTAGTTACCCACTAAGGTTGGAACCTGCTTTCGGTGGGTGCCAACCTTGGTTGGCACTATCTGTCCGCCCCCATGAACTCCGTCTTGGCATAGGAACCTTCGAGTTCCCACTCACACCACGCATGCGGGTACTCGCCAAGCTGCGTTGCCAGCCCCGCCCTGATCGGATTCGCCATCACATACATTGCGTGCCGGAACAGCGATTCATCAGAGCGGATCGCGTGATCGTGATAGCAGGACTGCCAGAAGCGCCCTACTCTGCCCAGTACCCTGTTTGCGTACACCGCCGTACGCGACTTGAAGCGCTTCATGACAACGTCGAGCGATGCCGCGCGCAGCTGCATCAACCAGTGAATGTGATCCGGCATGACCACGTAGGCGATCGAATGGGTCAGACCTTCCAGATCCAGACGCTGGAACTCCTGCATGGCGGTAACCGCAACGGCGTCATTGGCGAACAGAGCCGCCCGGCCATGCACGTTCGTGGTGAGGATGTAGCTCTGGCCAATACTGGAATGACGGCCTAGCAGGAGACGGGTGCTGTTCATGCAGAAGAGCATGGGCGGGCGCATGTTCCCTGAACATCGGGAAATCACCTTCGCCCGGGTAGGCCAGTGCCAACCAAGGTTGGCACCCACCACACCAGCAGTACCAACCAAGGTTGGCACCCATCACACCAGCAGTACCAACCAAGGTTGGCACCCATCACACCAGCAGTATCAACCTAGGCTGGTACCCACCACACCAGCAGTGCCAACCAAGGTTGGCATCTACCAGAGCGGTGCGCGGAAAAGCCGCGCGGCAAGTGTGTCAACCAAGGTTGACACCTACCGCACCCAGGGCGATCAGCCCAGCAAGGTTTCCAGCACGGCCATGCGCACGGCGACGCCGTTGGCGACCTGGCGCAGCACCCACGATTGCGGGCCGTCGGCCACGTCGTCGGTCACTTCCACGCCGCGGTTGATCGGGCCCGGGTGCAGTACCGCAGCGTCCTTGCCGGCACGCGCCAGGCGCTCGCGGGTCAGGCCGTACTGCGCGTGGTACTGCTCCAGCGACGGCACCAGGCCTTCTTCCATGCGCTCGCGCTGCAGGCGCAGCATCATCAGCGCGTCGACACCTTCCAGCATCGCGTCGAAATCATCGCCGACCACGCAGCCCTTCAGGGTCTCATCATCCGGCAGCAGCGACTGCGGGCCGCACACGCGGATCTCGCCCACGCCCAGCGTGCGCAGCGCATGCAGGTCGGTGCGGGCCACGCGCGAGTGCTTCACGTCGCCGACGATCACCACTTTGAGCTTCGAGAAATCCGGGCCCTTGGCCTGGCGCAGGGTCAGCATGTCGAGCAGGCCCTGGGTCGGGTGCGAGCTGCGGCCGTCGCCGGCATTGATCAGCGCGGTGCCCTCGCCCGCAGCGTCGGCAAGCGCGGCCACGGCGCCGTCATCGGGGTGGCGCACCACGAAGCCGCGCACGCCCATCGCTTCCAGGTTGCGCAGCGTGTCGCAGGCGGTTTCGCCCTTGCGCGTGGACGAGGTCGAGGCATCGAAGTTCAGCACGTCGGCCCCGAGGCGCTGCGCGGCCAGCTGGAACGAGCTGCGGGTGCGCGTGGACGGCTCGAAGAACAGCGTGCACACCGCCGAACCAGCCAGCACGTGGCGCTTGTTGCCGACACGGCCGACTGCGGCGTCGCGGATCTGCCCTGCCCGATCGAGCAACTGCAGCAGGGTTTCGCGCGGCAGGCCCTCCAGGGTCAGCAGGTGGCGCAGGCGTCCGGAGGCATCGATTTGCTGGGCAGTCATGGCGGGAGTCGTGCAGTCAGGGAATGGGGGTGGCGTCGTCGGGGGACGACAGCCAGCGGTCGATGATCACCGCCGCGGCCACGGCGTCGAGGGCGGCCGCATCACGGCGACGCTTGCGCCCTTCGGCGCGCTCGACGGCGAAACGGCGGGCAGCCTCGACCGAGCTGGAACGCTCGTCGATCATCACCACCGGCAGCTTGAAGCGCTCCCGCAGCTGGCGGGCAAAGCCCTGCGCACGCTTGCGGTTGGGCTGGTCCTGGCCGTCCAGGGTCAGCGGGTCGCCGACCACCAGGCCGTCGGGCTTCCATTCCTTGAGCAGGCGTTCGATCGCGGTCCAGTCCGGGCCGTTGCCATGCACATCGACCACCGCCACCGCGCGCGCATGCGCGGCGAAGGCACTGCCGATGGCCACGCCGATCCGTCGCGAGCCGACATCAAAACCCAGGACCGTGCCGTCACGACGGATGGCCGGGGCAGCAGAATCCGGTGCGGGCGTGATGGGCTCAGACATGGCCGCTGTAGTCGGTCAGCCGGAACAGGTCGACACCGATACGCGAAGCCGCACCCTGCCAGCGCTGCTCCAGCGGCAGCTGGAACACCAGCTCGGCATCGGCCGGCACGGTCAGCCAGCTGTTCTCGGACAGCTCGCTTTCCAGCTGCCCTGCGCCCCAACCGGCACAGCCGAGGGTGACCACCGCATTGGCCGGGCCTTCGCCGCGCGCCATCGCTTCGAGGATGTCGCGCGAGGTGGTCAGGTACAGGCCGTGGCCCACGGTCAGGCTGGAATCCCACGCGCGCGCGTCGTCATGGATGACGAAGCCGCGCTCGGGATGCACCGGGCCGCCATTGAGCACCATGCGCGCCTGCAGGTCGCCATCACCGGTGGTGATGTCCATCTGCGCGAGCACTTCACCCAGCGTGTATTCGGAAGGCTGGTTGACCAGCACGCCCATCGCCCCGTTCTCGTCGTGCTGGCAGATCAGCGCGACGCTGCGGGCAAAGGTCGCGTCGAGCAGCGACGGCAGCGCGACGAGCAGGTGATCGGCAAGGGAGGTCGGCATTACAGGCATGGGCCCATTCTACCTGCTGGGGGCGGGATGGTCGCGCGATGGCGCCGAACCACGATGGGCTAGGATGGTGCTTTGCCACGGAAGGTCATTGATGCCGTCTTCTTCGCCCCTGACCCTGCCGGCACGCAGCGCCATCGTCCTGCTTGCCCTGCTGCAGGGCCTGATGCTGTATGCCGCGCAGGAGCTGTCCGATGCGTGGCCGTTCCGCGATATCGGCTGGCGCTATTGCTGGTACGCCTGGGTGCTGGCCATTCCCAGCGCAGTGGCGCTGAGCCTGGTGGAACTGGGCCAGCGCCGCCTGTGGCTGCAGGCCGTGCTTGGCTCGACGGTGGTGCTGGCGCTGGCCGGCTGGATCGGCTGGAACCTCAATGGCGAAACCGCACTGGAATCGGGCGCGCTGCAGTTTCCGTTGACCCTGGGCATGACCGTGGCGGTGTTCGTGGCCCTGCCCTGGTGGCAGTTCCAGCTGCAGCATGGGCACTGGCGCGCCAGCTACCCCGAGTTGTTCGAGCGCGCCTGGCAGAACGGTTTGACTCTGGCCCTGGCGGCGCTGTTCACCGGGCTGACCTGGCTGCTGCTGTGGCTGTGGGCAGCGCTGTTCCAACTGCTGGACGTGAATGTCTTCCGCGACCTGTTCCGGCAGGACGCTTTCATCGCACTGGCCACCGGCAGCCTGGCCGGGTTCGGCGTGCTGATCGGGCGCACCCAGCACCGCGCGATCCAGATCACCCGCCAGGTGCTGTTCGCGATCTGCCGCGGGCTGCTGCCGCTGCTGTCGTTCATCGCCGTATTGTTCGTGCTGAGCCTGCCGCTTACCGGGCTGGAGCCGCTGTGGAAGACCCGTTCGGCCGCCAGCCTGCTGGTGGTGGTGTCGCTGCTGCTGGTGACGTTCACCAATGCGGTCTACCAGCAGGGGGAAGACAGTGCCCCCTACCCTCTCGTGCTGCGCAGGCTGGTCGAAGCCAGCCTGCTGACACTGCCGGTTTACGCCGCGCTGGCACTGTATGCATTGGGCCTGCGCGTGGCGCAGTACGGCTGGACCCTGGATCGCTTCTGGGCGGTGCTCGTCGCATTGGCCACGGCCGGCTATGCCGTGGGCTACGCGCTGGCGGTGCTGCGCCGGCAGCGCCGCTGGCTGCAGATGCTGGAGCCGGTCAACCGCTGGATGTGCTGGGCGGTGCTGGCACTGGCACTGCTGGGCAACTCGCCGCTGCTGGATCCGGTGCGGCTGACCCTGTCCAGCCAGCTGGCGCGCCTGCGTGCGGATCCGCCGGCGATCACCAGCAGCGACGTCAACGTGCTGCGCTTCGATCTGGGGCGCCGTGGCGTGCAGGCGCTGCGCGAACTGCAGCGCGATCCGGCCATCACCGCCGATGCCAACGCGCCACAGGTGATCGCTGCTGCACTGGCACGCACCTCACGCTGGGACGACGGCCACCGCCTCGACAAGGGGCCGCAGGACGTCGCCGCCCTGCAGCGCGCGCTGAAGCTGGCCAAGGGATCCAGTTCGCCACCGGACGACTGGTGGAAAGCTCTGGCCACCCGATCGATCAATGGCGAATCCTGCGCCCAGAGCGAGCGCGACTGCCTGATCGTGCATCGCGACCTGGACGGCGATGGTACCGGCGAGGTGCTGCTGTGCGAGCTGAACACCCACCGTGGACCGGACTGCGTTCTGTACGCACGTGGCAAGGATTCCCAGTGGCGCCGGGCCGGTGCGCTGTTCGGTACCGTCAGCGGCCAGGCCGAGACGATCAACCAGGCCCTGCGTGACGGCAGACTCACGCTCATTCCACCGCGCTGGCCGATGCTGTCCATCGGCGGGCACCCTGCGGTGGCCATCGATCCCGAATCCGAATCCGAATCCGATTCCAACGAGCCTTCCCCATGAGCGGCTACTGCCTCATCGCTCCGGGCCATCCGGTGCACGACCATTACCACGCCAACGAGTACGGCTTCCCGCAGCGTGACGAGCGCGAGCTGTTCGAGCGGCTGGTGCTGGAAATCAACCAGGCCGGCCTGAGCTGGGAAACGATCCTGAAGAAGCGCGAGGGCTTCCGCGCGGCCTACGACGGCTTCGATGTCGACCGCGTGGCGGCGTATGCCGAGCAGGACATCGAGCGCCTGCTGTCGGACGCAGGCATCATCCGCAACCGGCTGAAGGTACGGGCGGCGATCCACAACGCGCAGGTGATCCAGCAGTTGCGGGCCAGCCATGGCAGCTTCGCGGCGTGGCTGGATGCGCACCACCCGCGCAGCAAGGCCGACTGGGTGAAGCTGTTCAAGAAGACGTTCCGCTTCACCGGCGGCGAGATCACCGGCGAATTCCTGATGAGCCTGGGCTACCTGCCCGGTGCGCACGCCGAGGATTGCCCGGTGCATGCGCGGCTGCTGATGCTGTCGCCGCCGTGGTTGAAGGCCGCCGCCCGCTGATGGATATCCGCCGGGCATGGCCCGGCGCTGCCATGCATGGGTTCCGGTAGTGCCGGCCGCTGGCCGGCAACACCGTTGAACGTCACACGCCCATGTAGCGGCCGGGGCGGTGGTTGAACATCAGCACCAGGCTGAGCACCACCGCGCCGATGGCCGAATACAGCACCTTCGACGGCGACAACACGAAGAACGCGGCCACCATCAGGCACGCGTCGTAGGACATCTGCACCTTGCCCGCACTCCAGCCACGGGTGCGCTGCAGGTACACCGCCAGGATGCCGATGCCGCCAAGGCTTGCACGGTGGCGGATGAAGAACAGGATGCCCAGGCCGGACAACGCACCGCCGACAATCGCCGAGTACAGCGGGTTGATGTGCGAGAAGTCGATCCAGCGCGGCAGCAGGTCGGTCAGCACGCCACAGGCGGTGACCGCGGCGAAGGTCTTCAGGGTGAATTCCCAGCCCATGCGGCGCAGCGCCACCCAGTAGAACGGCAGGTTGACCAGCACGAACACCAGGCCGAAGTTCCAGCCCATCGCGTAGTGCAGCAGGAAGGCCATGCCCGCCATGCCGCCGATCATCAGCCCGCCCTTGGCGAAGATGGCCAGGCCCAGCGAAGCCACCATCGTGGCCAGCACCATGCCCTGCACGTCCTCGGCGATCGAGTGACGCAGCGCTTTGTCGTCGGCGGTGGTGCCGGCGCTGTCGGGCGGCGGGGTCAGCGGACCGGCGGTGACCAGGTGGCCGTCAGCGTCGTCGCACGGCGCGGGGCCATGGGAGGGAAGGGACATGCGGGTGGGGAACAGCAGGTGGGGAGCGGTATTAGACACGATCTGCATGACAGTTGCAGATGAAATCGTTCAGCTGAATGCGCCCCAGCCCGCCCTCCGCCGGCCGCCGGCCGCCGGTCACCCCTTGCCGGCCAGATGGTGCGCCACCAGCGCGTTGGCGTGCCCATGGCCCAGGCCGTGTTCGCTCTTCAGGAAGCTGACCAGTTCCATGTGCTTGAGGCCCTTCTTTTTCGACAGCAGGCCGAACCAGTGCGCCACCGGCTGCCCGTAGGTCTTCTCGATTGAGGGGAAGTACGAGGCCGGGCCTTTCGGATTGGTGTCAGTGCTCATCTGCAGCTCCCGTTGAAGTCATTCATTCGACGAACCACAGTCCCTGAAATCGACATCCCTACACGCCCGACCCAGTGCCGACCAACGGTCGGCACCCACCAAAGCAGA
>NZ_KV791442.1:0-69526 GCF_001807895.1 Stenotrophomonas sp. HMSC10F07 | reverse complement strand
GCGCAGGACAGCGCACACGAGCAAGCGGCGACCGCGCCTGCATGGACGTATTTACGGCGCCCCCCTCAACCGGGCCCACCACGCCATCCCACGGAATGCACGCATTTGACGTTGACGTTGCCTTGGCTTGAAGCAGGTGCCGGGCGCAGCCCGGCCGTATCATCCCCGCATGCCCCGCGAAAATCTCAACGATCTGCAGGCCTTTGTCCACGTTGCCCGCGAGGGCAGCTTCACCAAGGCTGCCGCCCAGTTGGGCGTGTCCCAGTCCGCGCTCAGCCATGCCATGCGCGGACTGGAGCAGCGCCTGGGCGTGCGCCTGCTGACCCGCACCACCCGCAGCGTCTCGACCACCGAAGCCGGTGCCCGCCTGCTCGATACCCTGGCCCCGCGCCTGGCCGAGATCGAGGACGGGCTGGCCGCGCTGGCCGAGTACCGTGAACGCCCGGCCGGCACCATCCGCATCAATGCCACCGGCCACGCCGCCGAGTACATCGCCTGGCCCAGACTGGCGCCGCTGCTGCGGCAGTATCCGGATTTGAAGGTGGAACTGGCGGCCGACTACGGGTTGGCCGACATCGTGGCCGAGCGCTACGACATCGGCATCCGCCTGGGCGAGCGGCTGGCGCGCGACATGATCGCCGTACCGATCAGCCCGCCGCTGCGCATGCGCGTGGTCGGGGCGCCCAGCTACTTCCGCCAGCACCTGGTGCCGCGGCACCCGGACGACCTGGCCGGGCACAACTGCGTGACCCTGCGGCTACCCACGCATGGTGGGCTGATGCCGTGGGATTTCGGCCAGGACGGCAATGAACTGAGCGTGCGCGTGAGCGGCCAGTGGACGTTCAACACCATGGGCATGACCCGCACCGCTGCGCTGGCCGGCAGCGGATTGGCCTGGCTGCCGCAAGACCAGGTGCAGCCGATGCTGGACGATGGACGGCTGCAATCAGTGCTGGACGACTGGTGCCCGCACTTCGATGGTTACTACGCGTATTACCCTTCGCGCCGCCACGTGACCGTGGCGATGCGGACGGTGCTTGATGCGCTGCGCGGGCCGATGGGGTGAGGGTTAAGGAGTGCGGACCAACGGTCCGCACCCACCACCAACGGTCCGCACTCACCACCAACGGTCCGCACTCACCGGCTGGTCAGCCCTTGGCCTGTGCCGCACGCTGCGGGTTGTAGCGCTCGCCAACGATCGACACTTCGTCCAGCGCCTGCGCGATGCGTTGCAGTTCTTCCGGCGCCAGCTGCAGGTCGGCCGCGCCCAGGTTTTCTTCCAGGCGATGAACCTTGGTGGTGCCCGGAATCGGCACGATCCACGGTGCCTGCGCGAGCAGCCAGGCCAGTGCGACCTGCGCAGGCGTCGCACCGCGCGCTGCCGCAATCGTGCTGATGCGATCCACCAGCGCCTGGTTGGCGCGGCGCGCCTCCACTTCGAAACGCGGCACGCTGTTACGGAAGTCGTTGGCGTCGAAGGTGGTATCGGCGTTGATCGCACCGGTCAGGAAGCCGCGGCCCAGCGGGCTGAACGGCACGAAGCCGATGCCCAGCTCCTGCAGCGTCGGCAGCAGCTCACGCTCCGGCTCGCGCCACCACAGCGAGTACTCGCTCTGCACGGCGGTGACCGGCTGCACCGCATGCGCGCGACGCACGGTGGCAGCGCTCGCCTCGGACAGGCCGAAGTGGCCGACCTTGCCCTCGGCGATCAGGTCGCGCACGGTGCCGGCCACATCCTCGATCGGCACGTTCGGGTCGACGCGGTGCTGGTAGAACAGATCGATATGGTCGGTACGCAGGCGCTTGAGGCTGGCTTCGGCCACGGCACGGATGTTCTCCGGGCGGCTGTCCAGGCCAGCATCGGTGCGCGCGTCCTTGAAACCAAACTTGGTGGCGATCACCAGCCTGTCGCGGTGGGGCGCCAAGGCCTGGCCGAGCAGGTCTTCGTTGGTGTACGGGCCGTACACTTCGGCGGTGTCGAAGAAGGTCACGCCGCGCTCGACGGCGGCGTGCAGCAGGGCGATGCCCTGACTCGGTTCGACCGGCTGGCCGTAGGCATGGGTCAGGCCCATGCAGCCCAGTCCCAAGGCGGAAACCTTCAGGCCACTGCGGCCGAGTTCACGTGTCTGCATCGTCGTACTCCAGAGGGGGAGTGCTGACGATACGCCTGCAGTGGCGATGGATTGAACCGGTTGGACGGCAGTCGGTCATGACTGGAATTCATCAATCCGGTCATGACCGATGCCGGCCGGGTCAGCGGATTTCGGAGATTTCCACTCCATCCAGCCCCTGCGACAGGGTGCGCGCGTCGCCGCCCTGGCTGAGTTTGATGCGCAGGCGCACCTCGTTCTGCGAATCGGCGTAGCGCAGCGCGTCCTCGTAGCTGATTTCGCCGGCCTGGTACAGCTCGAACAGGCTCTGGTCGAAGGTCTTCATGCCCAGCTGGACCGAGTCCTTCATCACTTCCTTCAACTTGTGGATCTCGCCGTCGCGGATGTAGTCCTGTACCAGTGGCGTGCCCAGCAGGATCTCCATCGCCACCTTGCGCGAGCGGCCATCGGGCGATGGCACCAGCTGCTGCGCGACCACGCCCTTGAGGTTCAGCGACAGGTCCATCAACAGCTGGTTGCGGCGGTCTTCCGGGAAGAAGTTGACGATGCGGTCCATCGCCTGGTTGGCATTGTTGGCATGCAGCGTGGCCAGCACCAGGTGGCCGGTTTCGGCGAACGCGATGGCGTGGTCCATGCCTTCGCGGGTACGCACCTCGCCGATCATGATCACGTCCGGCGCCTGGCGCAGGGTGTTCTTCAGCGCGGCTTCCCAGCTGTCGGTATCGATGCCGACTTCGCGCTGGGTGATGATGCAGCCCTCGTGCTTGTGCACGAATTCGATCGGGTCTTCGATGGTGATGATGTGGCCGGTCGAGTTCTGGTTGCGGTAACCGATCATCGCCGCCAGCGAAGTCGATTTACCGGTACCGGTAGCACCGACGAACAGGATGATGCCGCGCTTGGTCATCGCCAGCGTCTTGATGATCGGCGGCAGGCTCAGCTCTTCCACGGTCGGAATGCGCGTCTCGATGCGGCGCAGCACCATGCCGACCTGGTTGCGCTGGTAGAAGCAGCTCACGCGGAAACGGCCGACACCGGACAGGCCGATGGCGAAGTTGCATTCGTGGGTCTTCTCGAATTCCTCGCGCTGTGCCGGGGTCATCACGTTGAGGACCAGGTCGCGGCTCTGCTGCGGCGTCAGTGGCGTCTGCGTGATCGGCGAGATCTTGCCGTTGACCTTCATCGCCGGTGGCATGCCGGCGGTGATGAACAGGTCCGAGGCGCGCTGGTGCGCCATCAGCTTGAGGAACGAAGTGAAATCGATGGTGGTCGCGGTGGTGTTCACGGCGGGCTCCCGGAAAGCGGTTTACCAGGTAACGGTCGGTGGAGGAAACAACACGGAGCGGCCGCGCCATTGCGCGCGCCGCCCGTCGCTGTCCCGCCTTACTCGAACAGGCGCTTGTCCTTGGCGTACTCGCGGGCCTGGTTGCGGGTGATCAGGCTGCGCTTGACCAGGTCCTGCAGATGCTGGTCCAGGGTCATCATGCCGTACTGCTGGCCAGTCTGGATGGCCGAGTACATCTGCGCCACCTTGTCCTCGCGGATCAGGTTGCGGATGGCCGGGGTGCCGACCATGATTTCCCACGCTGCGGTACGGCCGCCACCGACCTTCTTCAGCAGTGCCTGCGAGATCACCGCACGCAGCGACTCGGACAACATCGAACGCACCATCGGCTTTTCGCCGGCCGGGAACACGTCGATGATACGGTCGATGGTCTTGGCCGCCGAGCTGGTGTGCAGGGTGCCGAACACCAGGTGGCCGGTTTCCGCGGCGGTCAGTGCCAGGCGGATGGTTTCCAGGTCGCGGAGTTCGCCGACCAGGATGATGTCCGGGTCCTCACGCAGTGCCGAGCGCAGTGCTTCGTTGAAGCCATGCGTGTCACGGTGCACTTCGCGCTGGTTGATCAGGCACTTCTGCGAGGTGTGCACGAATTCGATCGGATCCTCGACGGTGAGGATGTGGCCGTATTCGTTCTTGTTGATGTAGTCGATCATCGCCGCCAGCGTGGTCGACTTGCCCGAGCCGGTCGGGCCGGTCACCAGGATCAGGCCCTGCGGTTGCTGGATCACCTCGCGGAACAGCGGCGGGCAGGCCAGGTCTTCGAGGGTGAGCACCTCGGACGGAATGGTACGGAACACCGCACCGGCGCCGCGGTTCTGGTTGAACGCGTTCACACGGAAGCGCGCCAGCGACGGGATCTCGAAGGAGAAGTCCACTTCGAGGAATTCCTCGTAATCGCGGCGCTGCTTGTCGGACATGATGTCGTACACCAGCGCGTGGACCTGCTTGTGGTCCAGGGCCGGGATGTTGATCCGGCGAACGTCGCCGTCCACGCGGATCATCGGCGGCAGGCCTGCAGACAGGTGCAGGTCGGACGCTTTGTTCTTTACGGAAAACGCCAGCAGTTCGGCGATATCCATGAGCGGCTACTCCCCAATAACGGCTTCGACTGGAAGGATCTTTCCCCGGGCGGCAGTATAGCCTCCTGATTCAACGGAACGCGTTACGTGGCCACTCCCCTGCCCCAGATCCTGAGCAACCTGCATGCCGCCGCCGAGGCGGCCGGCCGGCCCGATCCGCGCCTGCTGGCTGTTTCCAAGACCCAACCGGCCGAGGCCGTGGCTGCGCTGGCCGCACAGGGCCAGCAGGCCTTCGGCGAGAACTATGTGCAGGAAGCGCTGGCCAAGATGCAGGCGCTGCAGCACCTGGCGCTGGAGTGGCACCTGATCGGCCACCTGCAGTCGAACAAGGCCGAGGCGGTGGCCACCCATTTCGACTGGGTGCAGAGCGTGGACCGGCCCAAGCTGGTAGCGGCGCTGGCGCGCCATCGCCCGGCCGCACGCGGCCCGCTGAATGTGCTGATCCAGGTCAACATCGACGATGAATCCAGCAAGCACGGCTGTGCACCGGAGGATGTCGAGGGGCTGGCCGCTGCGATTGCCGCCGAGCCCTCGCTGTGCCTGCGTGGCCTGATGGCGATTCCCGCGCCATGGCCCGAGGCCGAGCGTCGCCGCGATGCATTCGTGCGCATGCGCACACTTTTCCAGTCGCTGGCCGCCCAGCGCGCGCAGGTCGACACGCTGTCGATGGGCATGAGCAGCGACTACGCAGAAGCCATCGCCGAGGGCGCCACCCTGGTGCGCATCGGCACCGCCCTGTTCGGCGCGCGCGCGCGACCGGCCTGATTTTCCAAGGAGACATCCATGGCAGCTGATTCCATCACCTTCATCGGCGGCGGCAACATGGCGCGCAGCCTGATCGCCGGCCTGATCCGCCAGGGCGTGCCGGCCGCGCACATCCATGTGGCCGAACCGGTTGCAGCGCTGCGCGAGTCGCTGGCTGCCGACTTCGGCGTGCAGGTGCACGACAACGCCACCGATGCCGCCGCACAGGGCGGCACCTGGTTGCTGGCGGTGAAGCCGCAGGTGCTGCGTGAGGTCTGCCAGTCGCTGCTGGCACTGGCCCAGGCAAACCGGCCGCTGGTGGTGTCGATCGCCGCCGGCATCACCAGCGCACAGCTGGAACGCTGGCTGGGTGGCAACCTGCCGGTGGTGCGTGCGATGCCCAATACCCCCGCTCTGCTCGGCGCCGGCGTGACCGGCCTGTATGCCACTGCATCGGTGGATGCGCAGCAGCACGCGCAGGCCGAACAGGTGCTGGCCAGTGCCGGGCGCACGGTGTGGATCGATAGTGAGGCGCTGATGGATTCGGTGACTGCCGTGTCTGGCAGCGGGCCGGCCTATGTGTTCCTGCTGGCCGAAGCGATGGAAGCGGCGGGTATCGCCCAGGGCCTGCCGGCCGACGCCGCGCGCACGCTGGTGGTGCAGACCCTGCTGGGCGCCTCGCGCATGCTGGATGAGGCCGGTGAGAGCCCCGCAGAACTGCGCCGCCGCGTGACGTCACCCAACGGCACTACCCAGGCCGCGATCGAGAGCTTCCAGGCTGGCGGCTTCGAGGCACTGGTGGACAAGGCACTGCGCGCCGCGCAGGTGCGTGGACAGGAATTGTCTGCGGCGAATGATTGATCCCCTGGGGTCAGATCCCTTTGCCTCGGCAAAGGGATCTGACCCCATCTATCCCGATGATCATTGCCCCAATGTGGTCATGACGAAATCGACGAAGCACTGCAAACGCGGGCGCGGGCGTCGATCGGGCAGGTAGATCAGGTGCATCGGCCGCGGTTCGGGCAGGTAGTCGCGCAGCAGCGGCTTCAACCGCCCCGCTGCGATCTCCGCCGCCAGCAGTGCGGTGGGCTGCAGTACCAGCCCGGCCCCGGCCACGGCGGCTTCGCGCAACGCGAAGCCATCGTTGCTGCTCAGCCGTGCCTCCCAGTCGACCTGTTCGCCGTTGGCCAACTGCCAGCCATGCCCGCCGCGCCAGGCCAGGTGGCTCAGGCAGTCGTGCCCCTGCAGGTCATCCGGTGTTCGCGGCGTGCCGCGCCTGCGCAGGTAAGACGGCGCCGCGCACAGGCTCATCGCATACGGCGGCAGCGGCCGCGCCACCACCTCCTGCGATGGCAACGGCCCGACCCGGATCGCCGCGTCGAAGCCATCTTCGATCAGGTCCACGCGGCGGTTGCTCAGGTCCAGCTCGATATTCAACTGTGGCTGCGCACGCAGCAGGCCAGCCAGCTGCGGCGCCAGCACGCAGCTGCCCCAGGTGGTGGGCGCGCTGACCCGCAACAGGCCACGCGGCTGTACCTGCAGGCCGGCCACATCGGCCTCGGCCTGCTGCACCTGCTCCAGCACCTGCCGGCACCCGGCCAGGTAGGCGCTGCCGGCTTCGGTCAAGCGCTGGCGGCGGGTGTTCCGTTGCAGCAACGCGGTGCCCAGATGTGCTTCCAACTGCTGGATGTACTTGCCCACCATCACCGCCGACACCTGCAGCTCTTCGGCGGCCCCTGCAAAGCTGCCGCGTTCGGCCACGGCGACGAAGGCCTGCATGCAGCGAAGTGTATCCATTGCTAATCCAGAGTTAGGAATCTGCAAATCATACGCCGCTTACCTAACCACGCTGTGACGGCGCAGACTGCGCTCACTCCCACACGCAAGGAACGGCCATGAAGATCCTCCTCGTCGGTGCCAGCGGCACCCTCGGCCAGGCAGTCGCCCGTCAGCTCGGCCAACAGCATCAGATTCTCGCCGCCGGCCGCCGCAGTGGCGAACTGCGTGTGGACCTGACTGACGACGCCAGCGTCGCCGAACTGTTCGCCCGCACCGGTGCAGTCGATGCGGTGATCTCCACCACCGGCTCGGTGCATTTCGGACCG
Source organism: Stenotrophomonas sp. HMSC10F07 (assembly GCF_001807895.1). Lineage (NCBI taxonomy): Bacteria > Pseudomonadati > Pseudomonadota > Gammaproteobacteria > Lysobacterales > Lysobacteraceae > Stenotrophomonas > Stenotrophomonas sp. HMSC10F07. Next base: position 62,145 of record NZ_KV791442.1, on the reverse strand, counting down.
CTGCAGGAGATGACGCCGGCACAGTTCAACAGCGGCCTGCAGGACAAGCTGCTGGGCCAGGTGCGGCTGGCACTGGCCGCCCAGCACCACCTCAATGCCGGTGGCTCGATCACCCTGACCAGCGGCATCATCAGCGCGCAGCCGATCCGCGACGGCGTCAACGCCACCGCAGTGAATGCCGCACTGGAAGGCTTCGTGCGCGCTGCCGCACTGGAGCTGCTGCCGCGCGGCCTGCGCATCAACGTGGTCAGCCCGAACGTACTGATCGAATCGATGGCGGCCTACGGCCCCTACTTCCCGGGCTTCGAAGCGGTAAGCGCACAACGCGCCGCACTGGCCTTCCAGCGTGCAGTGGAAGGCATCCAGAGCGGCGAGACGATCACGGTCTGGTAAGAAAAAGGGGACGGAGGGGATTAAGTCGTTTTCGTCCGCCGGGCATGGCCCGGCGCTACCGGGAGCGCGTCCCCTTTTTCATTCCCAGCGCATCGGGCCATCGCCGCGTTCGCCGAGAACGTCGCCAGGGTTGGCCAGGCGGCAATGCTGCAGTGACAGGCAGCCACAGCCGATGCAGCCGGTCAGTTCATCGCGCAGCAGCTGCAGCATGTGGATGCGCTCTTCCAGCTCGGTGCGCCAGCGCGCGGACAGCTTGGCCCAGTCAGCCTTGGTCGGTGCACGGCCTTCAGGCAGGCTCTCGAAGGCGCGGCCGACCGCTTCCAATGGCATGCCCACCCGCTGCGCAACGCGGATCACCGCCAGCCGGCGCAGCACGTCGCGGCTGTAACGGCGTTGGTTGCCCGAGGTGCGCAGGCTGCTGATCAGCCCCTTGCGCTCGTAGAAATGCAGTGCGGAAACGGCCACGCCACTGCGCTGGGAGACCTCGCCAACGCTTAGTTCCTGGGATGCCATTGCTTGACCTCAACTACAGTTGAGGTGGCATGCTGCTATCTTCGCCGCCCGTTGACAAGCGCGGCCCGCCCCCTGACCGGTATGACCCCGACCCTCTCTCCCGCCGACACCCGCCTGCCGGCTGACACATCGATCCTGTCCGCGCGCTACCGCGCCACCACCCTCGGCATGGTCGCGCTGGTCGCGCTGCACGCCTTCGAAGCATTGGCCGTCGCGGCCGCGATGCCCACCGTGGCCGAAGCACTCAGTGGCCTGCGCCTGTATGCGCTGGCCTTCGGCGGCACACTGGCCACCAGCGTGATCGGCATGACCCTGGCCGGACGCTGGGCCGACCGCCAGGGCCCGGCACGGCCGCTGTGGTACGGCCTGGCCTGCTTCGTGCTGGGCCTGCTGCTGGCCGGCTTCGCCGTGCGCATGGGCATGCTGGTGGCCGGGCGCCTGCTGCAGGGCCTGGGTGCGGGCGCGATTTCGGTCTCGCTGTACGTGATGGTCGGCCGCAGCTACCCCGAGCACCTGCGGCCGAAGGTGTTCGCGGCATTCTCGGCGGGCTGGGTGGTGCCCTCGATGGTCGGCCCGGCGCTGAGCGGCCTGATCGTCCAGCATCTCGGCTGGCGCTGGGTGTTCCTGGCGGTACCGCTGCTGGCAGTCCCTGCTGCCCTGTTGCTGCGGCCTGCGCTGGCGTGCACGCAGCCTTCCGCCGACAGCAGCAACGACGAGGGGCGCGGGAACATCGTGCGCTGGGCAAGTGGTGCATCGCTGGCGGCGCTGCTGCTGTACTTCGGCGGCCAGCAGCACGGTCCGACCGCCCTGCTCTGCATCGGCGTGGCGATGCTGGCGCTGCTGCTATGCGTGCATCGCCTGCTGCCGGCCGGAACGCTGATCCTGCGCAGGGGCCTGCCCAGCGTGATCGCACTGCGCGGCGTCGCCGCTGCCGCATTCTTCGCCTGCGAAGCCTACCTGCCGCTGCTGCTGCAGCGCGAACGCGGACTCCCGCCCAGCTGGGCCGGCGCGGTGCTCAGCCTCGGCGCACTCGGTTGGTTCGCCGGCTCCTGGCTGCAGGGTCACCAGCAGCGCGGCTGGTCACGCCAGCAGCTGCTGCGCGTCGGCACGGCGATGATGACGGTGGGCATCGCCGCAACGCTTGCGGTGTTGTTCAATGCAGTGCCATTGCCGGTGGCCCTGGTGGGCTGGACGGTCACCGGTTTCGGCATGGGCATGATCTACGCCAGCCTCTCGGTACTCACGCTTTCGCTGTCAGCAGCGCATGAGCAGGGTGCCAACACGTCGGCCCTGCAGCTGAGCGAGGCCCTGTCGGTGACCACCGCGCTGGCGGTCTCCGGTGCGTTGTTCGCGCTGTTCGTGGAAAGCGCGCCGCACACCGGCTACCTGCTGTGCCTGGCGATCACTTTCGGCCTGGCGGTGCTGGCCGCGGCGATCGCACGGCGGGTGTAGGCAGCCACATTAAGGTAGTGCCGGCCGCTGGCCGGCAACCTCCGCGCACACAGGAATGCCGTGATGATGCCGGCCAGCGGCCGGCACTACCTGGTAGCGGCGCCCACGTCATCAATATCCCGGTGCAGGATGCGCCGCACTTCCAGCACCGCTTGCGGGGTCTCCTGCACACTGTGGCCGGAAATGATGACCTTCTCCGACAGCGCCCCCGGCAGGTGCGCACTCCAGTACGGCACCAGTCCGTCATCGGACTTGTCCACTGGCAGCTCCGGCTTGCGCTGGGCGATGATCGAGTGGTACTTCAGTCCCGCTTCGATCGGCAGCTGCGCTGCGGCCTTGACGAACGGGTCGCTGGCCTTGAGGTTGTCGATGCTGTTGGGAATCTTCGGCTTGGCCGTGCCATCGACCTGCTGCTCGGCCTGCGCCAGCGCCATGAACACGTCCTCGAACTTGCCGAGGATGGTCAGTGGCAGGCGTACCAGGCGACCGATCAGGCGCCCGACCTTGTTGCCGGCAATATCGGTGCCCTGGTGCGGCGCAGCGATGAAGATTGCGCGCTCCACGTTCGGCTGTGCCTTGAAATGCAGCAACGGCCCCAGCTTGTTCTGCACGCGCTTCAGACGTTCGCCCTTCAGGTCATAGTTGGCCAGCAGGTCGTTCCACAGCACGTCACCGGAATCGCTCACCAGCAGCCGCGCGAGCACGCCGCCCATGCTGTGGCCGATGTAGACCATGTCCTTCGATGCACGCGTGCTGCCATTGGGATCGAAGTGCTTGAGCGTGTCGTTGAACGCATTGGCGATCTCGTAGCGGTTCAGCGCGATCGGTGCGTTGGTCGGGTAATAGACCTGCCACACCTGGAACTGCTGGCGCAGCTCGGGGTCGCCCATGATCTCATTGGCCAGGTTCACCCAGGCTTCCGGGCTGCTGGCCAGGCCGTGCAGCATGAAGATGATGCGGCGGTTCGGGTCCCACGGCTGCATCAGGTAGATGTGTGGCTCGCCGATGCCCTCGCTCATGCCGAACAGGGTGCGCAGTGACTGCCGGGCGAAACCGCTCTGGGCAAGCCACAGGCCGTAGGCCGCGGTGAAATTGCCGGCCAGCGGCACCTGTTCGCCGTGCAGGGTGATGCGCTCGGTGGCTTCCGGCGAATAGGCATCCAGTTCAACCCGGCGCGTCCGCATCACATCGTCCAGGCTGCTGCCTTCGAAGCGCAGCAACGCGGTGACGTTGATCGAGGACATCTCGCTGAACTCGGGCACCGAATCGTCATGCCGATGACGGCGGCCACGGCGTGCGCCCTCTTCGTCATCCTGCGGTGTCTCCGCCTTCGGGCCCTCAGGCGCGATCACCGGTGCGACCAGCTTCGGCGGGTCCATCACCATCACCAGCTCGGCACCGAAGCCATCACGGCGATAAGTACTGCGCAGCCCGACGAAGCTGACCGTGCCAGCCGGCACCAGCTGCGCGGGAATGCTCTTCAGGTTCAGCTGCTGGTAGTTGGAAGCCAGCGACCAGCTGCCAACCGAGATCGGCTTCGTGTAGTCCTCGCCAGCCAACGCAGCGGCGCGCGCGCGGACGAACAGCACCACCGCCGCCTTCTCGGCCGCGTAGTTGTAGTAGTCACGCACCTGCGTCTGCCGGTCTTCGAAGGCGCGATCCGATGGTGAGCGGCCGCTGTAGAACAGGTAGGCATAGGCGTAGCGCGCGGCTTCCAGCCAAGCGTCCAGCGCTGCGTCGCTCATCGGCGGATCGCCGGCTGCGGTCTTCTTCGGCGTCAGCGCCAGCGCGGCCTTCACCCACAGTTCGGACAGCGCAGACAGCCGCTGCTCGACATTGAGATCGTCGGTCATCAGCAGCGTGCTGCGGCAGACCAGGAAGTCCTTCTCGCACTGCGATTCGTCCAGGCCTGCCGCGCTTAGCGTCTCGCGCGCAGCGGGGCTGAGCTTGCCGGTATTGAGCACGTCGGCACGCTTGTTGACCAGCGAATCGCTGGATTTGACCTGCTTGACGGTGACCATCGCGCAACCACTGCTGCCCAGCAGCAGGAAGGCGGCGAACAACACCGGCAGCGCACGCTGCCAGCGGATCAGGAGGAGTCGAGTCATTACTGCGGGTCCTGCTCGGTGCCAGGTACGCCCTGGCGGATCACGGTGGAGAAGTGGTCGCCGCTGCCCAGGTCCAACGCACGCTGGGTGATACGGCCCTTGTCATGCAGCTCGGCATAAGGCACGCCTGGGGTGAGTGCGCCGACCTCCTGCGCATACTCGGCCAGATACCCGGACAGCAGCAGGCGGTAGTCCAGCGGCAGGCGCGGCGCGATGTGGCGGGCCAGGTCGAAGACGATGGTGGTGCAGTTGCTGGTGAGCGTGTTGTAGAAGCCCGGCTTCGCATCCAGTTCGCGCGCCTGCGCGATGTACGCGGCAAACAGTTCCTTCAGCTGCGCGTGGTCCATGCCGTGCAGGCGGTACAGATAGACATCCTCGCCACGCGCGTTGGTGCGGGTGCGGATGATGTCGGTCTCTTCCGAGGCCACCAGGGTCATCTCGAACTTGCGGAAGAACCCGCCCAGTGCCGAAAACGATTCGCCTCGCTCCTTGCGGATCTCCAGCGAGAACACCACGTGGCGACCGTCCTCGAAACCGAACGAGATGAGGGTGTGGGCGATCGCCGGGCCCATCCAGTACGACAGCACCAGATCGGCCGAGCGCAACTGGTCCAGGTCGTATTCGCGGCGCACCCAGCGCGCGTCGTAGTCGGTTTCGCTGCGCCAGGTGAAATCACGCACGTTGTCGAACGCCACGTGGCGCCCGTCGAAGGACACCACATGCAGGCGCTGGGCCACGTCATCGGCCCACACGCGGTCCTGGCGTGGGGTCAGCAGCAGCCACCACAGGCCGGCCAGCGCCAGCGCAGCGCCATACGCCATGCCGAGGCGGCGGTTGCTGCGACCACGCGCGACCCGCCACGACGCCCACAGCGCAACCAGCAGCCACAGCGCCGCAACGCCATTGGCCAGCCAGCCCGGCCCCGGCACCTGATAGGCCAGCAGCCCGGTCACCCACAACGCCGCCAGCGCCATGGCACTTCCTGTCATCCAACGTCCTGCGGCTTTCACTGGCATCCTGTCGCGGTCCCGAAGCCGCATAGTTAGCCACAAGCGGGTCCACCGTGGCATCTACGGCCTGTTCAGGCACGCCGGCGCACCGTCTGCGGCGGTCCATGCGGCCAGGTTCACTTCACAGGAGCAACGATGGGCATCACTTCCGTGGCCGGCGTTCCGGTCCAACCCCAGCACCGCGCCACCTGCCACTGCGGCACGGTCGAGCTGTTGCTGGACCTCCCGGACGGCATCGTCGACCCGCGCCGCTGCGACTGCTCGATGTGCCGGCGCCGGGGTGCCATCGCCGCCAGCGTCCCCCGCCAGGGCCTGCAGGTGGTGCGCGGGCAGCATCACCTGCAGAAGTACCAGTTCAACACCCATGTGGCCGAGCACTACTTCTGCGGGGTGTGCGGCATCTACACCCATCACCGGCGCCGCTCCAACCCCGACCAGTACGGCTACAACGTGGCCTGCCTGGAGGGCATCGACCCGTTTGCGCTGGGGGTCATTCCGGTCAGCGACGGGGTCAACCACCCGTCAGACCGCACCGGCTAGTGGCGCGTGCGCCGCGGCGGCGTGGCGATCTTCTGCCAGGGCGCCATGCCGCTGCGCCCCGCCCGCGCGGGTCGTTTCAGCCAAGGCCGGCGCGGCGGTGCCTGCGGCGCGTCCGCGACCGGGGGAGGAAGCGGTCTACGGCCGGGCCAGAGATGGTCGAGCAGCCACATGGCGGGTCTCCGTGGGGGACGGGGACGATCAACATTAGACCTGGGTGGGCATGGGCGGCGTGAGCGGAAGACGACAACGGGATGACGGCGGAGGGGGCGATGAGCCTGCTACGCCGTATGCCCGGCCAACGCGCCTTTTCGTTTCCGCAGCAACAGGTGCAACAACACAGCACACGCAGCCGTCAGCAGCGCCAGTACACGCAGCAGTGTTGCCATCGCCTTGGTGCTGACCTGCTGCAGCTGCTCAGCGCTCATCGCCGGCAGCAGCGCCACAGCCTGCGCGCGGGACCCGCTCGCCAGATAAGCGCCGGCACGCGCCAACGACGCGGGCGAAGCCCCTTGCAGCTGCCGACCGATCAGCAGCGCGAGCAGTGCAGTCACCGCAGCCAACGCGATGCCTTCGCCGGCCACCCGTACGGTTCCAAAGATGCCTGCAGCCATGCCCGCACGTTGCACCGGTACCACGCTCACCGACAGCCCATCCATCAGCCCCCACGGCAACGCCGTTCCTGCGCCGATCAGCATCAGCAACGGTACCCACTGCGAGGGCGATGGGTGCGACGCCTGCCGCGACAGCAGGTACAGACCGGAGGCACACACCAGCAGTCCCAAAGTGCAAAGCCGCGCACTTCCCACGCGCTCCGCCCAGCGCGCGGCAAGCAAGGGCAGCACAAGCATCGGTGCGGACAGGGCCAGCATCTGCAGCCCCACCTGTGTCGGGCTCTGTCCAAGTACGCCGAGCAGCTGCAGGGGCAGTACGACCAGCAGCACTACGTAGCCGAAGCAGGTCGCCACCGGCAGCAGCTGGACGCCGAGGAACGCCGGTTGCGAGAACAGTGAGAGGTCCAGCAATGGTGATGGGTGCCGTCGTTCGATAGTGACGAACACCCCGCCCAACAACAGCGTCGCCAGCAGCGCCAGTTGTACACGCACGGCGTGCAGGCCGAACTCGCCCAGCCACAGCAGGGCCAGGGTCAACGCAGCCAGCGTCAGGCTGAAACTCAGCATGCCGCCGATATCCAGCCGTCGGCGCTCGCCATGGCTTTCGGGCAACGCGCGCGCGGCCAGTGCGAACGCCGCCAACGTCACCACACCGCCCGCAGCGAACACGCTGCGCCAGCCCAGCGCCTGCAGCAGCAGGCCCGCGAGCAGCGGCCCCAGCGCCAGGCCCGCACCGAATGTCGTGCCCAGCAGGGCGAAGACACGGGCACGCCTCGGTCCCTGCCAGCCCTGCGCCAGCGCAGCGGTGCCCGAGGCCAGCGCTGCGGCGGCGGCAACGCCCTGCAGGCCGCGCGCCAGATCCAGCCACAGCAGCGTAGGCGACAGGCATACAGCGGCCGTCGCGACGGTGAAGCCGGCCGTGCCCAGCAGGAACATCCGCCGTCGGCCATGGCGATCAGCCAGGCCACCGGCAGCGAGCAGCAGGCTGCCGAAGGTGAGCATGAAGGCGTTGGTCACCCAGGCCAGCGCAGTGGGCGATGCCACTGCGGAGCGGGCCAGCGCCGGCACCGCAACTGCACCGGCAGAGAAGGACAACGGCAACGCCAGCGCGGCCAGGCAGACCGCAAGCAGGGCCCAGCGCTGCTGCGCGCGGGCAGGTACAGGGAGCATCGAATCCGGGGCCATGCGGGCCTCCATCCATCAGGGGCATTGATGATGGACAGGCCGCTATTCCAGAAAAACAGGCTCGATGGACGTTGATTACGTCCAACCGTTCCGCAATCATGCTCCCCATGGACTCCATCTCCGCCCTGCTCGCCTTTGTCCGCACCGCGGAGGCAGGCAGCATCGTCGGTGCGGCCCGCGTACTCGGTCTGTCAGCCTCGGCCGTCGGCAAGCGCATCGCCCGGCTTGAACAGGAACTCGGCACGCGCCTGTTCCAGCGCACCACCCGCCGCGTGCACCTCACCGACGAAGGCGAACTGCTGCTGCAGCGCTGTCGCCGCGCACTGGATGAGCTTTCCGAAGCGCAGGCGGACCTGGCGCAGCGACAGCACGCCCCCAGTGGGCTGCTGCGCATCGGCCTGCCCACCATCGGCTACCGCTTCCTGCTGCCGGTGCTGCCCGGCTTCCAGCAGCGCTACCCGCAGGTGCAGCTGGAACTGGACTTCAACGACCGCATCGTCGATGTGGTCAGCGAAGGCCTGGACGCGGTGATACGCAGCGGCGAACTGGCCGATTCCAGCCTGACCGCACGGCGGCTGGGTGGTTTTCGTTTCATCCTCTGTGCGGCGCCGGGCTACCTGCAGGCGCACGGCACACCCGGCGATGTAGGCGACCTGCGCATGCATACCGCGCTGCGCTTCCGTTACCCCACCACCGGAAAGCTGCATGCGTGGCAGCTGCCGGGTATCGAAGGCGATGCCGGGGCGCGGCTTCCCACGGCGATGACCTGCAACAACATGGAAGCCGTGCTGGCCGCTGCGATCGGTTGCATGGGCCTGGCCTGGATGCCTGACTTCCTCGCCGCTGACGCGCTGGGCGATGGCCGCCTGCAACGGGTGCTGCCTGCGCTGCCCACGCACCAGGGGCAGTTCTCGTTGCTATGGCCCGGTGGGCGCCATCCCAGTGCACGCCTGCGGGTGTTCATCGACTACGCCGTTGCCAACCTGTTCCAGGACGCCTCATAAAAAGGGGACGGAGGGGATTAAGTCGTAATCGGCCCTACTGTGCCTGTTACGACTTAATCCCCTCCGTCCCTTTTTCCTAGCGACTGAAGCGGCGGGCGCCTGCCACGCAGATCACCGCGACCGCGGTCACCAGCACCATGCTGAGGCTGACCGATTCGTGCAGCAGCAGCGCGGCCAGGGCCAAGCCGAAGAACGGCTGCAGCAACTGCAACTGGCCGACAGCGGCGATGCCGCCCTGCGCCAGCCCGCGGTACCAGAACAGGAAGCCGATCAGCATGCTGAACACCGCCACGTAGCCCAGCGCCCACCACGCCGAGGCACCGACCGCAGTGAACGAGGCCGGGCGCATCAGCACCGTCAACGGCAGCATCACCGGCAGCGCCAGCAGCAGTGCCCAGCTAATCACCTGCCAGCCGCCCAGATGACGGGCCAGCCGGCCGCCTTCGGCATAGCCCAGCCCGCACACCACGATGGCCGCCAGCATCAGCAGGTCAGCTTGCAATGACGCCTCGATGCCGTTGCGCACCGCATAGCCGACCACGCAGGTACTGCCCAGCAACGAGAACAACCAGAACACCGGGCGCGGCCGTTCGCCACCGCGCAGCACGCCGAACAGCGCAGTGCTCAGCGGCAACAGGCCGAGGAACACGATGGTATGTGCCGATGACGCGTGGCGCAGCGCAAGCGCGGTCAGCAGTGGAAAACCGACCACAACGCCGAGGCTGACCACCACCAGCCCAGGCAGGTCACCGCGCCGCGGCCACGGCTGGCGCAGCATAAGCAGCAGCGCCAGGCCAAGCACGGCGGCGATGGTGGCGCGTGCGGCGGTGACGAACCCGGCATCCAGCTGCAGCACCGCCAGGCGGGTGGCCGGCAACGAGCCCGCGAAAATCACCACCCCGATGAAGCCATTGATCCAACCGCTCGCCGACCGTTCCACGCCTGTGCTCCTGAAGTGCCAGGCGACGCCTGGCAGAGCCTGTATGGAAGCATCCATGGCGGAACCGCCCCAGCTACAATCCAGTACAGTCACAAAGAACTGTATTGCCCACACTTCCACTACAGTGCTGACATGCCACGTCCGCTTACCCGCATCGAATCGGTCATCCAGGCGGTCCGCAACCGCATCACCGCGCGGGTCGATGGCCCCGGCTCCCGCCTGCCCTCGGTACGCGCGCAGGCGGCGGCGATGGGCGTGTCGGTCTCCACCGTGGTCGAGGCCTACGAGCGCCTGGCGGCCGAAGGGCTGATCAGCGCGCGTGCCGGTTCCGGCTTCTACGTCAGCGGACCGGCCGCACCGCTCGCCCTGGCCGAAATGGAACCGCGGCTGGACCGCGCGGTGGATCCGTTGTGGGTGTCGCGGCAATCGCTGGAAAACCCGCCGGGCCACCTCAAGCCGGGGTGCGGCTGGATGCCCAGTAACTGGCTGTATCACGATGGCATGCGCCGCGGCCTGCGTCGGCTGGCGCGTGCCGATGCAGTGCATCTGGTCGACTACGCCGGCCCACTCGGGCTGCCCGCGTTGCGCCAGCTGCTGCAGAGGCGCAGCGCCACGCTCGGCATCGATGCACCGATGGAGCAGATCCTGCTGACCGAATCCGGGACGCACGCGGTCGACCTGATCTGCCGTTTCCTGCTCAAGCCCGGCGACTGCGTGCTGGTCGATGACCCGAGCTACTTCAACTACCACGCGCTGCTGAAGGCGCACCAGGTACAGGCAGTGGGTGTGCCGTACACGCCCACCGGCCCGGACCTTGAAGCGTTCGATCGTGCATTGCAGGACCATTCGCCGCGGCTGTACATCACCAATTCCGGATTGCACAACCCGACCGGTGCGGTACTTTCGGCCAGCACCGCGCACCGCCTGCTGGGCCGGGCCGAGCGCAGCGAACTGATCATCGTCGAGGACGACATCTTCGCCGACTTTGAACTGCACCCCGCGCCGCGGCTGGCGGCACTCGATGGGCTGTCACGGGTGATCCACGTCGGCAGTTTCTCCAAGACGCTGTCGGCAGCCTCTCGCTGCGGCTACATCGCTGCACGCCATGACTGGATCGAAGCGTTGACCGACCTGAAGCTGGCGACCAGCTTCGGCGGTGGCCATCTGGCCGCGCAGCTGATGCACATCGCGCTGACCGACAGTGGCTACCGACGCCACATGCAATCGGTGCGTTCGCGATTGGCCGATGCCCGCCGGCACACGCTGCGCAAGCTGCACACGCTGGGAATCACCCCGTGGCTGCAACCGGAAGCGGGCCTGTTCCTGTGGTGCCAGCTGCCCGATGGCCGCGATTCCGCCGCGCTGGCGCGGCAGTGCCTGCGCGAGGGCATCGTGCTGGCACCGGGCAACGCGTTCAGCCAGTCGCAGCGCGCGGCCGACTATCTGCGCTTCAACGTATCGCAATGCCAGGACGCACGGATCTGGCAAGTGTTGGCGCGGGCATTGCGCTGAGCTGGATGCAAGCCGGTCAACGCAGCTAGGAGTGTCCCGCGGCAAAGGCACTTGCATGCCACGGTACAGTGGTATGTCCCCTGCTGCAGGAATCCGCGCATGTCCACGTTCTCCGATCCGCAGGCGGTGGCCCGCTATGCCGAAGCGCCACTGCGCCAGGTGCCTGGGTTCCTCGCGTTGCAGCAGATGAGCCGCCTGCTGCTGGCCGAACGCGTTCCCGCACACGGCCGCGTGCTGGTTCTGGGTGCCGGGGGCGGGCTGGAGCTGAAAGCCTTCGCCGAGGCGCAGCCGGGCTGGCAGCTGCTGGGCGTGGACCCGGCCGCGCCGATGCTGGCCGTGGCCGAGCAGACACTGGGCCCGTTGAACGCACGCGTCGAACTGTTGGAAGGCTACATCGACGATGCCCCGGACCTGCGCTTCGATGGGGCCAGCTGCCTGCTCACCCTGCACTTCCTCGACGCCGCGCTGCGCCTGCACACGCTGCGCGAGCTGCACCGGCGCCTGCAGCCCGGCGCGCCGCTGGTGGTGGCGCACCACAGCGTGCCGCAGGATCCGGCCGGCAAGCTGCGCTGGTTGCAGCGCTACGCAGCGTTCGCCGAAGCTTCGGGGGTTGCCCACGCCGATGCGCAGCGCGCGATCGAGGCCATTGCCGAGCGGCTGCCGCTGCTGGCGCCCGAACAGGAGGTCGCCCTGCTGCAGGAGGCCGGCTTCGATGGCGTGGAGCTGTTCTATGCAGGCTTCAGCTTCAGGGGCTGGGTGGCGTACGCCGGGTGATGCCTACGGCACCACGGTGATGCCGATGCGCTGCATCAACAGCGCCACCTGCTGCACATCCAGCGTTGCGCCACGCAGGTTGGTGCTGCGCAGGTCCAGCTCACCCAGCTCCGAGTGGGTCAGGTCACAGCCGGTGAAGTTGGCGCTGCTCCAGTCGATGCCCTCGAACTGGCCGCCGGACAGGTCCGAGCCGGCGAAGCTGGCGCCGCTGACGTTCGCACCGTCCCAGCGGTTTTCCCACAGCTCGCACTTTTCCAGCGTCACCCGCGAGAAATTGGCATAGCGCAGGTTCGACTTCTTGATGAAGGCACTGCAGAACCCGCTGCGCGGGGTGATCTGGTTCATGAAGCTGGCGTTGCTGAAATCCGCGCCCTGCGCGCGGCACTCGCTGATTTCCAGGCCCAATGCCTTGACGAAATTGAAGTGGCACATGCTGATGTCGCAGCTGCGGAAGCTGGCTTCCTTCAGCGTGGCGCCGTTGAAGCGGCAGCCACTGCGGCTTTCGGCGTCATAGAAGCTGCAGTTGATGAACTCGGTGGCAGTCAGGTCCACACTGGAAAAATCGCATTCGTGGAACTGCTGGTCGACCACTTTCTGGCCGGTGTACTGGTCCGCGCCGATGCGCAGCTTGCGGTGAACAGTGGGGGACATCGTGGATTCCATGCCAGGTGCCCCGCCATCATGCCGGGCCGCGAGGGCGATCCATAGACGTGGGCGCGGGAGGATTCACCGGCAGTCCAGCCGCGCTGTGTCCCCGATGCCAATTGCACGTTGTTGCACATTTATGCACGAACGTGCAGACTTATGGTATGAGCTCAGACCCCAGCCCCCTCCCCGCCCAACGCACTCGGCAGATCCTCGAAGAACTGCGCCAGCAGGGCCGCGTGGTCGCCGCCGAACTGGCGCGCCGCTATGCCGTCTCTGAAGATTCGATCCGCCGCGACCTGCGCGAGCTGGCCGCACAGGGTCTGTGCCAGCGTGTCTACGGCGGCGCCGTGCTGCCGCCGCCCAAGGAACGGCCGCTGCGCGAGCGCCTGACCCGCGACCGCGGCGACAAGGCCGAGCTGGCCGCACGCGTGTGCGCGTTGCTGCAACCCAATCAGGTTGTACTGCTCGATGCCGGTTCAACCAACCTGGCGATCGCCCAGCAGCTGCCGCCCGCCCTCGGCTTGACGGTGATCACCAATGCGCCACAGATCGCCACGGCCGCCAGCATGCTTGATGGCACCTCGGTGCAGCTGATCGGCGGCCGCCTGGCCAGCGGTGGCGGTGCGGTCGGCGCAGAAGCACTGGCCCAGGTGCAGCGCCTGCGCGCCGACGTGTACCTGCCCGGCCCCTGCGCGGTGGACGGCGATACTGGTGTATGGGCAATGGATGCAGAAGAGGCCACGCTGAAGCGCGCGATGGTCGCGTGCAGCAGCCGCGTCATCGTCGCCGCCACTACTGAAAAGCTCGGTGCCCGCGGCCACTGGCAGATCGCCAGCCTCGACGAGATCGACGACCTGGTGCTGACCACCACCGCGCCGCCCGCATTGGCGGCGCGCTTCCGCGCCGCCGGCATCGCGGTACACCCCACTCCCCCCTGACCGTATCGCTCATGTCCCTTGCCAACCGCGCGCGTGCCGAACAGCACGCGACCCGCGCTGCGTTCTTCATTCCCGGCTTCGCCACCGCACTGTGGGCCACGCTGGTGCCGTTCGCCAAGGCACGCACCGGGATCAACGACGCCACGCTGGGGCTGGTACTGCTCTGCCTCGGTGCCGGTTCGCTGCTGGCGATGCCGTTGTCCGGTGTGCTGGCCGCGCGCCTCGGTTGCCGGCGGGTGATGGTGGCCAGCAGCCTGCTGATCTGCATGACCGTGCCCGGCCTGGCCCTGGCCGGTTCGGCCTGGTCACTGGGCCTGGTGCTGTTCGTGTTCGGTGCCGCCGTGGGCGCAATGGACTGCACGATGAACGTGCAGGCCGTCATCGTCGAGCGCGAAGCACGGCGCGTGATGATGTCCGGCTTCCATGCCTTCTTCAGCATCGGCGGCTTCCTCGGCGCGGCCACCATGACCGTGCTGCTGTCCGCACAGCTGCCGCCCTTGGCATCGGTGCTGATCGGCGTTGGCGCCATGCTGCTGGTGATGCTGTTGTCGGCAGCGTACTGGCACAGCGAACGCATGCCGCACGACACACCGATGCTGGCCCTGCCGCACGGCATCGTGTTGTTCATCGGCGTGCTGGCGTTCGTCGCCTTCCTCGGTGAAGGCGCGATGCTGGACTGGAGCGCGGTGTTCCTCAGCGATGTGCGGCGCGTCGATGCCAGCCTGGCCGGCGTCGGCTACGTGACCTTCACCCTGACCATGACCGTGGCGCGCCTGATCGGCGATGCATTGGTGGCGCGCGTGGGCCGCCAGCGTGCGATCGTGTTCGGTGCCCTGCTTGCCGCTGCGGGCGTGCTGGTGCTGACCCTGGTCACGCCGTGGCTGGCGTCGCTGCTCGGCTATGTGCTGGTCGGCCTCGGTTGCGCCAACATCGCGCCCGCGCTGTTCTCGCTGGCCGGCCACCAGACCCGCATGCCGGGTGCGCTGGCAATCACGGCGGTATCCACGCTGGGCTTTGCCGGCATCCTTGCCGGACCGGCACTGATCGGCTTCGCCGCAGACCATTTCGGCCTGATCGCCGCGTTCGTCGGCGTGGCCACGGCCTTGTTGCTGGTGGCGGTGTCCACGCGCTGGCTGCGGGTGTAGCCCAGGGCATCAGCGCCGCCTGCGCCGCAGCTTCATCCGCAATCGCCGATAGCCGATCACCGTCGCCGTGGCACACAGTGCGGTGCCAGCAGCGCTCAGCAGCAGCAGCACCGCCAGCCGGGCACCTTCCTGGCGCAGCATCGCCGGCAGGTCCCAGCTGTGCAGGAAGTAGAACAACCAGCGCCCCACCCGCTCGCGATGCCCCATCGTCAGCAACGGATCGCCGGTCGCCAGATCGAGATAGACGCGCGTCGCCTCCGCATCGCCAAAGTCCACCACTGCCACCGGGAAGCGGCGTACCGCCGCACCATTCATGGCCTCGGGCGCACGCGGATAGAAGTAGGCATCCGGTACATGTCGGACCACGAAATCCTGCATCGGCGCATCGGACAGCGCCCGCACCTTCTGCTGCAGCCACGCGGCCGGCAGCAACCGCGCAACCTGCAGGCGCCCATGGGTGCTGGACACGATGCGGGTGCCGCCCTTCCCATCCAGCAGCACCGCGAACAGCTCACCACCGATGCGCCGCCACTGGATCTCAACTGGCCGGAAGCACTCAGCATCGGCCACCGCCAGAAGCTTCGCCGGATCGCCCAACGCGCCATCCACCGCCACCGCGCCGCCACGATAGCGCCCACCGTCGATCGCAGCATGCGTGCTGCTGAAGACGCCCAATGGATTCATCGACATCAGGCCACTGAAGATCCAGGTGAACACGAAGGCCGCTGCCACCAGACCGATCAGATGGTGCCAGCACATCCACGGCTCGACGTACGGTGTCTTCGCACCGGAACGATAGTGCCCACGGAAACGCCAGCGCCACACACCCACCACGATGCCGCTGACCGCCGCCAGCGTGCACAGTGCGGACAGCACGATCACCACCCACGTCCACACCGGGTCCACCGACTGCATGCGCAGGAAATACAACCAGTGCAGCCAGGCGCCCACATAGTTCCAGCGCTGCTGCATATGCGGCGCGTCCAGCACCACTTCGCCGGTACGCGAGGACACATACAGGTCGCCCGGTTGCTCACCGCCCACCTCGACGCGATACAGCGGCCGATGCGCGTCCAGTGCACGCGAATGCGTCCAGCGGTCCTCGTCCACGCGCATCGCACCCACGAAGGCCGGGCCTCCGGCGAACTGTGCAGCGGACGCTTCGGCACGCTGTGCCGACACCGGCAGCAGCGCCTGGCCGGTCACGGCAGACCAGGCGCCCACGTGGTTGCCACTTCGCACCACATACGCCGGCTCGCCACGCAGTGTGGTCAATGCCACAGCCTCCGGCTCGGCCTGCACGGCAGCCGGCAGTACCGACAGCCCCTGCAGGTCGCGGGCCTCACCCAGCACCGGCAACGCCGCCAGCCGCTCACCGGGTGTCAGCTTCGGGTAACCAATGAACAGCATCACCATGCCACTGACAAACCACAGCAGCATCAGCAGGCATCCGCCGATGCCCAGCCAACGATGCACCAGGTAGGTCCAGCGCTTGGCGGTGGATCGCAGCGACATCGCCGGCGTCCTCAGAAGCGGTGGTCGAGCGTGAACTCGACGCGGCGGTCCGCACCCAGCAACCATTGTGTGCTGGTGTAGTACGCCGTCGCGTAGGACGCCTTGTCGAACACGTTGAACAGGCGCGCGCTCACCCGCATGCGCGGTGCCGCCTGCCAGGTCAGTGCCAGGTCGGTGGTGCTGTAGCCGGGCAGCTCCAGTGTGTTGGCGTTGTCGGCGTAGCGCTTGCCGACGTAGCGCACGCCACCCGCCGCACTCCAGTCCGGTGCGAACTGCCAGCTGAGCCACGCACTGGCCAGGCGCTCGGCCACGTTAGGCGGCATGTTGCCATCGCGCGACACCACCATCACGGGCGAACCTGTGGTTTCCAGGAAGTCCTCGAACTCGGCCTTCAGCACCGTGGCATTGGCATCGAGCGACCAGCGTGGCGCGAACGCCCAGTTCAACGACGCCTCGATGCCGCGCGACGTCTGCGCGCCCACCTGTACCCGGCGATCCGGCACCAGCGGATCGCGGCTGAGCAGCCCGTTCTTGCGGATGCGGTACGCCGCCAGCGTCCACTCGCCGCCATCGAAGGCCTGCTTCAGGCCCACCTCGATCTGCCGCCCCTTGGCCAGATCGAACGCTCCATTGGCGGGGCTGATCATCAGCAGTCCACTGACCGGATCTGCCGCCTGCGAGTACTGCGCATACAGGCTCAGCGTCGGCCGCAGAGCGAATACCGTGCCTGCACGCCAGCCGGTGCTGCTGTAGGTCTTTGAAAACGCGTTCTGGCCGCTGATCAAATCGGTGCGATCGATGCGCGCGCGGTCGTGGCGCAGCCCACCCAGCACCGACCAGCGCTCGCTCAGCGCCAACCGGTCTTCCACGAACAGCGCGTATTGTTCGGCGGTGTTGCGGTAGCGCGGCAGGTTCGGCGCATCGCTGGCGAACTGGCCCGGCACCGGATGGAACGGATCGACCGGGCCGGAGCTGCCGGCGTAGGTGTTGTTGGTGTGCTTGAAGTGCGCGCGGTTGGCGTCCAGGCCCACCGCGAAGCTGTTCGCCCTACCGCCCACATTGCCCTGCACGCGCAGCGTCGAGGTCAGCCCGGTCTGGTCCTGGTTGTGGGTGATCTGGGTGTTGCCCGAGCGATCGATCAAACCGGTGCGCGGGTTGTAGACATAGGCCTCGGCATTGCGCCAATCACGCTGGCTGTCGATCTGGTAGACGCGGGTTCGCCATTCCACGTTCGCGTTCGGTGTCCACAGCGCGTCGAGCTGGGTCCAGCGGTCGCGGTAGCGGATCTCGCTGTCGTCCACGTTGTAGTTGCGATGGCGCAGCGCGTCCAACTGGCGTCCCTCCACCAGCGGCGTGCCGAAGTAGCGCATCGGCTTCTGATGGCCCTGCGCATGAGTCAGGGTCAGCTGCAGGTCGGTACGCGGTTGCCACAGCAGCGCGCCGGAGAAGGTGGCATCGCTGTTGCGTCCCCGATCGACCCAGCCACCGCTGTAGTTGCCGCTCACATCCAGCCGGTAGGCCAGCTCGGGCGTCAGCGCGCCACCACTGCCGAAACCCAGGCGCGCGGTGTCCTCGCTGCCCACGGTCACGCTGATCTCGTTTTCGATGGCGCCGCGCGAGGGCTTCTTCGGCACGATGTTGATCACCCCGCCGATCGCACCGTCGCCGTGGATGACCGAGGCCGGCCCGCGCAGTACTTCGATGCGCTCGATCGACCAGGTATCGAACGGGAAGGTGATGCCCACGCCGCCGTACTGGCGCAGCCCGTCGTACAGGCGCATCACCGAGGCGCCATCGGTGAAGCCGCGGCTGGACAGCGCACTCAGGCCATTGCCCGGGTGCGGCATCGCACTGATCGCGCCCGCCCGGCTGATCGCATCGTTGAGGTTGCTGTCGCCGCGCTGCTCCAGTTGCTCGCGCGAAATCACCGTCAGGCTGGCCGGCGTCTGCAGCACGCTCAGGCCCAATGCAGAGCCTGCGCTGGCAGTGGAGGACAGCTCGCCGCTGCGGGTATCGACCACGCGCACGGTATCCAGCGTGGTCGGGGGTGCCGCGTCGGCGGCAAGCAGGGGCGCGGCATGCAGGAGCAGCGCGCACAGGACAGGCAGCGTCGCCCGGCACAGGCGCGCGGAGTTGGGGTTCGTTTTCATTTGTTCACGGCATGCAAGGCCACCCCGCAATGGCAGGGCAGCAATCAGAAAGGGACAGACACGCGCGTGCGGGCACCGGCCGTGGCCGGCAACCTCATGGAAGAACGAGCAGTGCAACGCGCGTGCGGCTCAGGCAGCCATCAAGGCCGGTGGCCCACGCGCTCCCAACGTGCCGCTGATCCGTTGCGGCAACGTCTGCACCGCACCGCGCAGTGCGCGGCACACCGGTGCCATCGGCATCAACAGCAGCACTGCCGCCACCAACAGCGTGATCAACCGCGCTGCAATCAGGCAGTAATCACAATCCACGCCCATCTCATGATCGGCATGCGGATCGGCGGGCGGCTTCTTTGCGGTCTCGCCGTGCGGCATCGCCATCCCGTGATGGTCGCGGTGCCCTTCCATCGCGTGCTGCGCATGCTCTGCGTGCATTGCGTGGTCCATGGCTGCCACCGGCGCAGCGGCAGCCACGTGACCGTGCGCCAGCCAGCGGCTCACCAGCGGGGCGAGCAGCACCAGCAGCATGGCAAGCCATGCCAGGGCCTGGAACCGGAGGTGGAGGACAGAATGACGCACCCGGCCATTCTACGGGCCTGTGCCCAACCTTGGACCCCGTTCAGGGTTTGCCCCCTGCGACACGGTGACGCAGGAGCTCGCCTCGCGCGGCGACATGTGAATGCACCACACCGCGGTCCCTGCGCTTGCGGGCTCTGCCTCGCCAACGTTAGGGTTCAATTGGCCACGGCAAGGAGCCAGAGGAATCTGCATGACCACCCGCATCACACACCGGCAGCGCATCAGCCTGCTCGGCCTGACCGCGCTGCTTGCCGCCTGCGCCGACAAGGGGCCGCCCCCACCGCCAGAGCCGCTGGAACTCTCACAGCCCATCGCCGTGGACGCGCCCGGCCAGCAGGTGCAGTTCGAGTTCGAAACCACGGCGCGCAATTTTGCCAGCTACCGCACTTATGCGGTGGAACTGGATCTGCAGCACGTCTCCCCATCGCCAGATGCTGCTTCTCCGCGCGACCTGCACATTCCTTTACGCGTTGGACTTCAGCAATGGTCCGGCGGCACTTGGCAGCCGCTGGCAAGCCCCGACGCGTATCAGATCGCACAGTCGCGATCTGGCCAGCCACTGCCAGACTGGCACCGCGGTAAGGGTCTGAACTACGCCCAGATCCAACGGGGCAGCGATGGCGCATACCGATTGCATATCGCGTTGCTGCCGTTGCAGGCGCATGGCCGGTATCGGGTCCAGGTCAGCACGGTTGAAGACATCGCACCACTTCGTGGCGCAAGCGCCAGGATACTGATTCACGAATCGCGTCCGCTCGCCAAGTAGCACAGCGCCTTGGCACGCCCTAAAGAAGCAGCGCAGCGCACCCGCATCAACTCACGTACTGCGCCTGACCGTTCCCGAACGACCAGTTCTCCTTCTTCACTTCCACAAGATTGATGAACACATCCTCGCGGCGAATGCCCACCGCCGCGTGCAGGCCCTCGGCGATGCCGGCATACAGCGCCTTCTTCTGCTCCAGCGTGCGCCCTTCGTTCCAGGTGATCTGGATGCAGATGAAGTCGTCGGTGCGATCCACGCCCAGGTAGCCGGGATCGTAGATCAGCGTGCCGGGCGCGTGTTCCTGGAAGATCTGGAAGCGATCGTTTTCCGGCACCCCCACCGCGCGCATGGCCTGGTAGATGGTTTCGCCGACGCGTTGCAGGTAGTCGGCGGATTTGCCTTTGCGAAGATCGATGCGGGCGAGCGGCATGGTGGCACTCCAGAGTGGATGGGTACGACGACAGGCTGAGACTACGCCTGCCCGGGGCGGCGGGACAGCGCAGGGATGGAACCCTCTGGCTCCATGCGTGGCATGGTCCCGCGTCCGCCGCGCGGGGTGACGCGATTGCCATGGCGGCGCCGCTCTGGAGTCGTCTTGTGCACGGTCGGTAGGGGCGGCGATGCGCGCCATCAGTGATGGGCCGCACTACTCGCGCGTGTCGAACGACACACATCGGAAAACGTCCGGCCTGCCTAGGGACAGTTGAGAATTTTCCTTACAGACCGATGTGATTGCCCAGCTTGAAGATCGCCGCGCCGAGGCAAGACGCCTTGGCCGGGATTGGCGTCTCGAATAAACGAACAGGCTTCAAGGACTGCGAGAGAAATCGCAGTTGAGAGAATGCATCGACTGCCCTCATTGGCGGGCGGTGCGTGGGGATCGCAAGATCCGCCAGGCGTTCTTCTCCCTTGAAGCTTGTTTGCCTTGGTACGCCAACCCGCACCGTCCGCCACCTTCACTCCGGAAGGTGGCCCTACGCCAGTGAGGGTTTCGCCATGACCAACCGCATCGCCATCCATCCCCGCCTGCACACCCTGATCGGCAACGTCGCCGCCGATGTGCCGGAAGACCTCGCACGCGAGATCGAGTGCGCCCTGAACGCGCAGAATTTGTCCGCGCAGCTGCCCGCTTTCTTCGCCCGTCTCAATTCGATCAACCAGGCCGACGGTGATGACGGACAGCCGTGCATCAGCCTCACCCTCGGCGCCAGCAATCACGCTTCGTTGCGCCGCTCGCTATCTGGGCTCGGCGCATTGCTCGATCTGCTGCAGGCCGCCGACCATGCGCGCAACGAAGGCGGCCCGGACGAGCAGTTGGGCGCCTTCCATATCGACGGACTGATCGTGGCCGCACGACAACTGGTGCGCGAGGCACATCATTGCCTCTCCGGCGGCGACGCCTGACCGGCCCGGATACGCTCCCGCTACAATCGCGCAGGGAGCGCAGGAGACCGCAATGGACGCCGAACACCTGGAATACTTCAAGGCCGCACTGGAAGGCCGCGCAACCGTGGGCTGGAACGTCTGGTTCGCCGCCAACCAGCACGCGCTGGCACAACAGCTGAGCCGCCCTGCACTGCTGCGCTTGAAGTTCAACAGACTGGATGAAGCCGAACGCCTGCTCGCCGAGGCCGGCATCGTGCCCCGCAGCACAGCGGGCAAGCGCTACGAAATGTACTGCGCGCAGTTCTCGCCGGACGTGGTGGACGCGAACGGTCGCCCGCTACCGGCCCTCTGGCGCGCGGCGCACGGCGGTGCCATCGGCCTGCTTGCCGATGGTGAGCAAGTGGCCGGCCAGGCGAAGCTGCTCGCGGAGTTCCGCCGCGTCCGCAAGCGCGGGCTGCAGCAGGCCCATGAATGGTTGGCCGATCTGTGCTTTGAGGGCGAGATGGAACTCACCAGCGGCAATGCCGAGGTGGGCCGTAGTCTGTTGGCGGTGGTGGTGCAGGCCGGTAGCGGCCACGACCTGCTGGATGCCACGGCGATGATCGCGCGCGAGCTGCTGGAGCGGCACGGCTGAAAGGGCGTGTGCTTCCAGCTGATCTTGCTGGATCGCAGACAACAAAAAAGCCCCCATTGCTGGAGGCTTCTCTCGTTCTGCAACATGGTGGGCGGTACAGGGATCGAACCTGTGACCTTCGCCGTGTGAAGGCCAATAGCAGCCCTTCTAGGTCAAGAACTTAAAATTCAAGCGATTGATTTACCGGATATTTCGACATTGCGCGACATGGCGATGCACTCAAAATTGCTGTTACAGGAGCTGTTACGGGGGCGTAGTGAAGCTCCCAAAGAAGCTGTCCCCGGCCATCGTACGGCCGCGGAACCCGAATCCGAACCCTACCGACTGTGGGATGTGGCAGTTCCGCAGTTGTTCCTGCGTGTCCAGCCATCCGGCGTACAGTCCGGGAACGTGCAATGGCATAGGAGCAATAGCCGTGCACTAGAAAAGTGGCCCGGTGTCACCATCGAAGCAGCACGCACGCAAGCCCGCAAGCTGCTGACCGAAACGGCCGAGCGGGGAGTGCCGCTAGAAGTGGTCAAGGACAGCGTGACCGACGCTTGCCGGGGCTATGTGACTTGGCTGCGCGGTTCTGCGCAGTGATTACGACGCCCGTCACGGCACCACCCGCTTCAAGACGAAGAAGCATGCGCGTGTCATCCCAAGATGGAGGTGGTAGCCGCCTGTAAGCTGTCCAACCTCAACCGCACCCGCTTGGAGAACCTGTTCCACCGCATTTTCCACGAAGCCCGGTTGGATCTGACGATCGAGGACCGGTTCGGCAACCCGGTGAAGCCGCGCGAGTGGTTCGTAGTGCCGCTCCACGTCATCGATGAAGCGGCAGAGCGCATCCAGGACGGGACGATCACCGAATACGTTTACGGCCCATCGCAGGCGGCTTTGGTGCGCCGCTGACCGTCGGGCTCAGGATCGATCCCTGAGCTCGTTGTTCACCGCATTGCCGATGGTCAGTATCAAGCCCTCTTGCCGCTGGTATTCGTCGATCAGCGTGGAGCGAACCCACTTGGTGGGATAGGTCACTCCGTCGTAGGTGAAGGGGTTGAATCGCAGGCCGTGTTCGACCGCGTCCGACTCGAAGTTCACCGAGTAGGACACCTCGACGATGGAACGGTGTTTGGAGTGGTTACTCAGAGCCGCCAGGTAGGTGAAGCCCGGATCGTCCAGTAAGGCGCTCAACCCAACCTTGATGGGCCCCGCGATGAGCTTCTTGCTCACCTTGGACCAGGTGATGTCGCGCTCCTTCTCAATGCGGGTGGCTGGGTCCAAGTTGGCGCCGAGGACGTAGTAGGCGAAATGGACCATGTTATCGACGACCGCGTGCATGTTCTGGATGCAGGCAACCGTGTGCGCATACGCCTGAAATCGCGCGGCGCTGAACTGCCGATCGTCGGTGTCGAACGCCCCCAGGAGCGCGGCAGTCAACTCGAAAGTTTCGCGGCCCTGGAGGGCACCCTCCATTCGGTCTTTAGCTTCGTTGAAGTGGTAGCGACTGAGCTCGCGCCGGTCGCCGATGGTTCGCAAGCACTGGTTGACTGTGCGCAGCTGCTCTTCGCCGAACAGACGCTTCACGTGTCCCCTAAGCTCTTTCAAGTCCCATTTCATCAGCGACCCTCAAGGCGAGCGTGCAAACAACCGATCGACTTCCGCGCGCTCCTCATCCGAGTAGAGCTTGCCCAGGTATTTGCCCGAGTAGTCCATCGCGCCGGTCAAGAAGTAGTGCGCGACCTGGCTGCACGCGTCAATGGACGTGTCCAAGCAGATGCAAAATGCAAAGCCGGCTTGCGGTGCAAGCATGCCCATTTCCTCCAGCACGGCGCGCAGCGCCGTGAGGTCTGAGAACGGGCCGATGTGCGCGTCCATGCCCTTGGGGCGCAGCATGGCGAACCCGTCTAGTGTGGGGTGCCCAGCCAGCGTGGAGAACTTGATGTAGATAGCCTCGCGCCGGCTCTTGCCCAAACCCGTGGCGTCGTCGAGGATCTTGCGCACGGCCGCGGGACCGAAATCTCGCTTGAGCGTACGTCGGTCCGCCTTGCGCCACTTCTCGATGAGCGCGCGGTCCACATGGAAGGCATTGACCAAGTTGGTGGTCTCCACGATGTCGCGCAGGATGAGCGTGGCCGCCTGGTAATAGCCCGATGCCATGAGCTTCCAAGCGGTGGCAAAGCTATTGAACGTGCGGATACCAAGGTGGCTGATGGCGCGTTCGTCGTCGTCGGCCTGGTAGTGCTGGCGCAGCATGTCCATCACGTCCATGGCGCGCTCGGTGATGCCCAGGTGGTCGGCCAAGTCTGGGTTGGTTTCGACCAGGCGTACGGCGTGCTGGCACAACTCCTCTTCGCCCTGGTGCAGCAACAGCATGTTGGCCGGGACTCGGGCCACGGTCAGCCACCGCTGACCGTCACACCGGCCAGCGCGACGTGGGTTTCATAGATGCACGCGCCGGTCCACGAGCGCCAGCAGCGCATTGCGTGGCCGTCGAGCCAAACGGTCCAGCGATCGTCCATGTCGCGCGCCCACAGCCCTTCTCGCAGCCGCGCCAGTTCGTCGGTCGAAAACACGCGGCCGCAGCGGATGGGCCAACGGGTCCGGGTCAAGTCGGGCAATTTGGCTTTCAAGGCGGTGGCGCGGTCCATTTTCATGACTTCATTTAGTAGGTGGTCAGACTGGACGGCAAAATCGTCTTCGAGAGGCGACGTCAGTCTCGCGGATATGGCCTGAGCACCCGACGGTCTAGCAGATCCAGCAGTAGTCCGACGACTTCCCGGGCGGCCATCGTCCATTCCTCGTCGTCGCCCTGGTGGGGCTCCTGCAAGGGGTCTTCCTTGCCGCCGTGGAAAAGGTTGTTGCGCACACGCCGCATGGCGACCACCAGCGCTTCGACGTCGTTGCGTGGCAAGGGGCTGTCCTCGTAGTTCGCGCTCCAGGTGCCGTCGGCAGCCACTTGCACGAACTGCACCTGCGGACAGTTGCGCGCTCCACCCAGCAGCTTGGCCCGCGTTGACCCGGACAGCTGGTCGAGGAAGTCCGCCGGCTCCAGCGCGGCCACCGCGCGATCAACGTCCGGCCAATCCGCCTTCGCTTTTGCCCGCTGGTTTCCTAGTGGATTGCCATCAGCCGCCAGAAAACCCGGCGTGCGTTTCAGGGTGAACTCCAGCATCCCGAAAGCACGGAGCAGAGCAAAGGCGCTGGCATCGGAGACGGGCATAGCCGCATCATAGCCGAGGGCTGCACCTCGGTGGCCTAGCTGGCTGGTCATGCCGGCCTTTGGGCCGGCGCGCGCCTCACACTCTGATTCAGTCCTTGAGACGGGACCGGGGCACCCCAGTTCGCGGTAAGCTGGCCGCTGGGGACAGCCACAACCAACAGGGGACCACTTGGACGCGAACACCCGTCAGCTCAAGGCCATCTTCGATCCCAGCGTGAACTTCCAGGTGCCGCTTTTCCAGCGGCCCTACGTGTGGGCGCAGGACGAGAACTGGAAGCCGTTGTGGGAAGACATTCTGGCGCTGCTCGATAGGCATCTGCGCAGCGGGGCTGCCCGCGCCCACTTTCTGGGCGCCATCGTGTTGGAGCAACTGCCCAACCCGGCCGGGTCCGTGGAAGCGCGCCAGGTCATCGACGGACAGCAGCGTTTCACCACGCTGCAACTGTTCTTGATGGCGGGGCGCAACTTGGCGGCTGAGCACGGTGCCGAGCGTTACGTGGGGCGCTTCACAGGCTTGGTGGAGAACGACGACGACCTGGTGGAAGACCCCAGCGAGAAGTTCAAGCTGTGGCCGACCAACAGCGACCGGGCGGCGTTCAAGACCATCCACGCGAGTTTGAACCTCCAAGACTTGGACAAGGCAATGAAGGGCAAGCCCGAGCTCGCCCGCAGCAACCTCGTCGGCGCCTACCGCTATTTTCACGCCCGGTTGTCCGACTGGTTGAACGGGAAGCTGGACGACGTCGACGACACGCCCGAGCTGGCCAGCAAGACGGTCGCCGATCGCCTGGAAACGCTGTGGCAGGTGGTGAACCGCAGCCTGCAGCTGGTGGTGATCAACCTCGACAAGGAAGACGAGGCCCAGGTCATCTTCGAAACCTTGAATGCCCGCGGCACCGAGCTGTTGCCGGCCGACCTCATCAAGAACTACCTGTTCCGCAAGGCGCTGAACCAAAAGGCGGACGTGGAAGCGCTCAACGATCAGCATTGGGCGCGCTTCGAACGTGGGTTCTGGCGGGAAGAGGTTAAGCAAGGCCGCATCACTCGCCACCGCATCGATCTCTTCATCAACCACTACCTAGCCCTGATGACCCGGGATGAGGTGAAGACCTCACACCTGTTCAACGCCTTCAAGGCCTTTGTGGAGTCCGCCGAGTCGGCACCGGGGTCGCTCATCCCGGTGCCGTCGGACGCGGATGGTCACATTCGCCAGCTCTCCCGCTACGCCGATGTGTTCGAAGCCTTCCACCGTCCCGACGGCCACTTGGCCTTGGCCCGGTTCCTGCGCAACCTGGAAGCGGTGGACACCACCACCGTTTACCCTTTCTTGCTGCACGCCTATGCGGAGCTCATGCCCGACGACCAGACCGAGTTCGACAAGGTGCTGGCGGTGCTTGAATCCTTCCTCATGCGCCGGCTCATCACCAATTACACGAGCAAGAACTACAACCGCCTGTTCGTGGATCTCATCAAGGCGGTGGAGAAGGGAGGCAGCTTGACGGCCAAGGCCGTGGCCGAGTACTTGGGCAAAGGCGCTGGAGAGAGCACCAAGTTCCCCATCGACTCGGAGCTTTTGACCGCAGTGTTCGACTGGCCGCTCTACGGCCGCATCGCCCAGTACAAGGTCCGCGCGGTCCTGGAAGCGCTTGATGCCGCGGCACAGTCCACCAAGAGCCCCGTGTTGGCCATCCCCACGAACCTGACCATCGAACACGTGTTGCCGCAGACGTGGCAAACGCACTGGCCATTGCCGGCCGAGGCGAAGGCGGACCCGGTGGTCGAGCAAAAGGCCATCGCCCGGCGCGAGGTGATGCTCAACACCTTGGGCAACCTCACGCTCATCACGGGGGCGTTCAATTCGTCGCTGCAGAACGCGGCATGGTCGGCCAAGCGGCCCGAGCTGTTGAAGTATTCGAAGATCAACCTGACGCAGTATTTCCACGGCCCCGAAGCGGACGACTGGCACGAGGATGCCATTCGTAAGCGCACTGAGCACTTGTTTGGGTTGTTGCTCAAGGTGTGGCCGGACGCCAGCAAGGTCGCCGCATAGGAGAGGAACGGTGCGGACCCCGTATGTGCCCCATGTGTTTGGCGAGGAGGTGAAGCGCAAGCTTCGTAGCCGAATTGGATGGCTGTCCGCTGCGGTGGCGAGTTCCATACCGTGGCCGAAGAAGGACGTGTGGATCCGGTACGCCGAAGACGATTTCATCCTGCGCGGCACCGAGAACGGACAGCAACCCACCGCGCCAGCCGTCACTGTGCCAGGGACTTCACAGCAGATTGAAGAGGGACTGGCCAAGGTCTATCGCCTGACCTCAGTTCTAGGGTGGTTCTTGAACGGATACGTGGATGTGGTCGAAACCATCCAGGGCAGCCACCCCATGGGGTTTGGCGCGCAGATGCGGCAGGCCTATTCCGAAGTGGGCCAGTTCGGAGATCGAAGTTTTGATTGCAATCATATGCCGATCATCGAGTCGGAGAACGTGCGCATTGCTTTGGCGTTCTGGCGGGAAGGGCAACGCCTGACACGGGTCCACGACAGTTACGCATTCCTGAGCTACTTCAAGGTGATTGAATCGCAATACCAACAGGGCGCCGACCGCGCCGATTGGTTTGCTCGCCACGTGGATCTCATGACGGGTGAGGCTGGAGCCCGAGTGGCCCAACTGCGTGCGGATGGCATGGATGTGGGGCGACACCTGTATGACAGCGGTCGGAACGCCGTGGCACATGCATCCTTCGGTGGCGGCATCGTCGATCCGGACATTCCGGCCGATCGCCGGCGGATTGCGGCCGACCTGGTCCTGATGCGAGAACTGGCCAGGCACTACATCGCCAGCGATTTGAAGGTGCCGACGGCGCGGGAGCTTTATCGAACCCGCAATCGCATTGAGCCCTGGGAACCGCTGATTGACGAAAGGGCGCTCGCTGTATTCAAGGCAGGCGGAACCCCCGAAGGGGAGTTTGGTTTGGATGGGTTGGTTGTGGCGCTCAACTTATGGCCGGATAGCCCCATGCCAGGTCTTAGCCGGCTCATCATGAGGGTGGACGCGGTGCATGAAGGGGCCGCCAGAGTGCTCTTGTTCAACGACCGCATGACGATGGTGTTTGCGTTCGTGATTGACTTCCGAAAAGGGCAAATCCACACGCAGCTGGACAATAGCGGATTGCTGCAGAACGACGAGCACAGGCCAATCGAGGAAGACGTTCGCGAGTTCTACACGGTATTCCACCGGGTGATCGGAAATGCTGTGGTGGAACTTCGCATTGAAGGACGTGAGCCCGTGGACTGCGAGGTGGTCATCCCTGTGAACATCCTCCCCAGAAATCCTGAGGAAGCGGTGGCGGAAGCCGTCGAGGCGTTCCGTCGGGCGAATGCACAAAAGCCGGAATGATCACGGCGAGCGATTGCGGAGACTAGAGAAGGCCGGCTTAGCTGCACTTCCCGTTCCATTGCGGCCCCATGCATGGCCCGCAGGCGATGGCTGGCACGCCGTACCCCTTTTGCTGTTATGAGGCTGTTACAGAACAAAAAAAGCCACCTCTTTCGAGATGGCTTTTTTGATCACAAGCCCTTGTATATCAAGGTACTTTAAATGGTGGGCGGTACAGGGATCGAACCTGTGACCCTTGCCGTGTGAAGGCAATGCTCTACCGCTGAGCTAACCGCCCGGTGTGTTGCTGAGCCGCTCATTATAGGGGCTTTTCAGAGGCCGTCAACACTTTTTCACATTCGTGTTCACGGGTGTTTTCGGGGTGTGCAGCCGAGCATGGCTCGGCTCTACAGAACAGCGGGTTCACGGCGTTTCGGGGCATGGAGCCAAGCATGACCCGGCGCTACCGGAATCACATCGTATGGGTCGGCTTGTCCGAACCGGTCAGGCCCGCCAGCAGGGTTTCGATCTTGTGGCGCACGCCCTCGCCTTCGGCACCATCGGCCAGCTGCACGCCGATGCCGGCGGTGCGGTTGCCCTGCGCGCCGGCCGGGGTCACCCAGATCACCTTGCCGGCCACCGGCAGGCGCTCGCTGGAATCGGGCAGGGTCAGCAGCAGGAACACCTCGTCGCCCAGGAAGTAGCGCTTGGGCGTGGGCACGAAGATGCCGCCATTCTTCACGAACGGCATGTACGCGCTGTACAGCGCGGCTTTGTCCTTCACGGCCAGGGACAGGATGCCCTGGCGGGCGTTGCTGGCACTCATCGATTTCCCCTTGCGGCAGGCCGCTCGTTCACCTTGTTCCAGGCCAGCAGCAACTCGACCACCGCAAGGTCTGCACGCACCGTGGTGCGCAGCAGGTCGCGGGTGCGGTTGGCCGCATCGAACCAGGCTGCAAGCTTGTGCAATCGCTCCGGCGTGGTCAAGGCATCGGTGCTGGCCTGGGCCAGCGCCAGGTCGGCGGCAAAGCGCAGGCGCAGCGCCGCGTTGTCGTCACCGCACCACTTCTGCGCCAGCTCCACCGCGCCGGTCTTGCCGGCAGCCAGCTGTTCCAGCTCGCGGCCCACTTCGCGGCGCAGGCTCAGGCCGTCTTCGCGCAGCCAGTTGTCGGCCTGGCCGGGGTGGCCGCGCGCCGCGTCCAGCGCTTCGCGCGCCGATGCTTCGCTGTGGCCCTGCTGCTGCAGCCAGGCCAGTGCTTCGTGCTGCGGCGGCAACTTGAATTCCAGGCGCTGGCAGCGGCTGCGGATGGTCTGAGGCAAGCGTGCCGGGTCGCTGCTGATCAACCACAGGTAGCGGCCGGGCTGCGGCTCTTCCAGGGTTTTCAGCAGCGCGTTGGCGGCCGAGCGGTTGATCGCATCGGCCGGGTCGACGATCACCACCTGCGCCACGCCGTACTGCGGGGTCAGCGCCAGCTTGTCGGTGATCTCGCGCATCTGCTCGATGACGATCTCGGTACGCAGCTTGTCGCCGCTCTTGTTCGGAATGAAGCTGACCAGCTGCAGGTCCGGGTGCGTGCCCGCCGCGATCAGCTGGCGCGTGCGCGTGGCGTGGGCTGCATCGCCCTGCGCCAGCACGTGGTCGGCCAGCGCCAGCGCCACCTCATGCTTGCCCAGCCCGGCAGGACCGCAGATCAGCAGGCCATGACCGAGGCGACCGGCGTCGAGCGCGGCCACCGTCTGTTCGAACGCGCGCTGCTGCCAGGGCGAAAACGTGCTCATGCGCCCTCCCCGCCCTGCAGCCAGCGCTCGACACGCGCGACCACGTCGGCGGCCACGCGTTCCTGCACCTGGCCGGCGTCGATCAGCGCGAAGCGCTGCGGGTCCTGCTGTGCGCGGCTGCGGAACACTTCGCGCACGCGCTGGAAGAAATCGTCCTGCTCGCTCTCGATGCGGTCCGGCCACAGGTCACGGCCGTTGGCGCGCGCGCGGCCGACGGCCACGTCCACGTCCAGCAGCAGGGTCAGCCCTGGCAGCAGGCCGACCGCGCGGCGCTCCAGGTCGGCAATCCACTGCGGATCCAAGCCGCGGCCACCGCCCTGGTAGGCGTAGCTGGAATCGGTGAAGCGATCGCTCAGCACGTAGGCACCGCGCTGCAGCGCCGGCCGGATCACCTGGCGCACATGCTGGGCGCGTGCGGCGAACACCAGCAGCAGCTCGGCTTCGGCGCTGAGCGGCTCGGCAGCGATCTCGGCATCAGGCTTCAGCACCAGGCCGCGGATGCGCTCGGCCAGTGGCGTACCGCCCGGCTCGCGGGTCAGCACCACCTCGTGGCCGTGGCTGCGCAGGCAGTCACGGATGGCATTGATGGAGGTGGTCTTGCCCGCGCCTTCGCCGCCTTCCAGGCTGACGAAACGCGGGTGGCGAAGCAGCGCGGGACTCATTGCGCCGGGGTCTCCTGGGTACGTTGCTGGCGCAGCTGCTGCAGGTAGCGGGCTACGGCCGCGTTGTGCTGGTCCAGGCTGGGCGAGAACACGTGCGCGCCGCTGCCATCGCCCACGGCGACGAAGTACAGCGCGTCGCCCGCCGCGGGTTGCGCGGCCGCCATCAGCGCATCGCGGCTGGGCATCGCGATCGGGGTCGGAGTCAGGCCGGCACGGGTGTAGGTGTTGTAGGGCGTATCGGTAGTCAGGTCGCGACGGCGGATGTTGCCGTCATACGCGGCACCGAGGCCGTAGATCACGGTCGGGTCGGTCTGCAGGCGCATGCCGATCTTCAGGCGGCGCATGAACACGCCGGCGATCTGCGGTCGTTCGCTGGCCAGCGCGGTTTCCTTTTCGATGATCGAGGCCAGCGTCAGCAGTTCGTAAGGCGTGTTGATCGGCAGGTCCGGCGCGCGGCTTTCCCAGGCTTCGTCCAGCGCCTTTTCCATTGCGGCATGGGCGCGCTTGAGCACGTCCAGATCACTGTCGCCGCGCTGGTAGACGTAGGTCTCCGGCAGGAAGCGGCCTTCCGGATGCTGGCCACCGAAGCCGAGGCGCTGCATCAACGCGGCGTCATCCAGGGTATCGGTGGTGTGCAGCAGCGGCTCGGCGCGCTTGAGCGCGGCACGCAGCTGGCGGATGTTCCAGCCCTCGACAATCGTGACCCGGTGCTGCAGCACCTTGCCGGCGCGCATGCGCAGCAGCAGCTCGCGCGGGGTCAGCTCGCCACTGAGCGCGTACTCGCCCACCTTCAGTTTGCCGGCCGCATCGAGCTGGCGCGCCAGCAACTGCCACTGGGTGTCCTGGCCCTCGTCCACGCCGGCATCGCGCAGCTTGCGCAGCACGCTGTTCATGCCATCGCCGCTGGCGATGACCACGCTCTCGGCGGACGGGGTGATCGGGGCATCGGCGAACCGGGTCTGCTGGTAGAAGAACCACGCGCCCGCGCCGGCCACGACGGCGCCCAGCACCACCACCAGCGTTACCACGAACAGACACCCGCGCTTGGCTCCCGCCATGGACTACCTCTGAACTCGATTCCGTCGTGCAGGATACCGTGCCGGTGGATTGGGGTCATGACCGGGGCCACGCCCCCGTGCCGACCAGCGGCCGGCACCTACCACAATCCATGCCTGGCGCGGCGATCAGTAGATCCACGCCATGCGTGGATGAATGGCCAAGGAGGCCTCGGTGCTGACCAACGGTCGGCACCCACCGTGGGGGAATGGCGTTGCCGGCCAGCGGCCGGCACTACCCTTGCTGGCCCAGCGCGCGCAGCAGGCCGCGGGCCTTGGCGCGGGTCTCGTCCAGTTCCTTGTCCGGGTCCGAATCGACCACGATGCCGGCGCCGGTGCGGAAGCTCACCTCGTGGCCATCCACTTCGGCGGTACGGATCAGGATGTTCAGGTCCAGGTCGCCATCGCGGTTCAGCCAGCCGAACGCGCCGGTGTAGGCACCGCGCGGCACCTGCTCCAGTTCACTGATGATCTGCATGCATCGCACCTTGGGGCAGCCGGTGATGGTGCCACCCGGGAACGTGGCGGCGATCACCTCGCCGGGCGTGACCTCCGGGCGCAGGTGGCCGCTGACATTGCTGACGATGTGGTGCACATGGGCGTAGCTCTCCACCGTCATCAGCTCATCGACCACCACGGTGCCGGGCAGGCAGATGCGGCCCAGGTCGTTGCGTTCCAGATCGATCAGCATCACGTGCTCAGCACGCTCCTTGGGGTGGCCGACCAGCTCCTGGATGCGCGCAGCATCATCGTCGCCCTCGAAGCGCGGACGCGTGCCGGCAATCGGACGGGTCTGCGCGTGGCCGGCATGCACCGACACCAGCCGCTCCGGCGAGGAACTGACCACATGGCGGCCGTGCGCGCTGAACAGGCCGGCGAACGGTGCCGGGTTGGCACGACGCAGCTGCGCGTACAGCGCCTGCGGGTGGACCGGCGCAGCGAACTGCGCGCTCCAGCGCCGCGACAGGTTCACCTGGAACACATCGCCGGCACGCAGGTAGTCGATCACCCGGCGCACGCCGTCGGTGAAGCGCTGTGGCGCATCCTCGCCCACCGACTGCGGCGGCTGCCAGCCCTGCCCGGCCTCCGGCAGTGCCTGCGACGCCATGGTCACCAGCGCCTCCAGCAGGGCCTGCTCACCTGCTTCGGCGATGACGAAGCTGGCGTCGTTCTGGTGGTCGTGCAGCACCGCAGCCGGGCAGCGCAGCGCCAGCGCGGTCGGGCGGCCGTCCTCGCGCGCGCGCGCCGGCAGCACCGGTTCAATCTGGCTGGCCACTTCGTAATCGAGCATCAACGCCCAGCCGCCACGGAACGGCAGGCTGTGGCTGCCGTCGTGCGGCAGGCGTTCGTGCTGCCAGGCACGGTCCAGCACCTGCAGGAAGCTGCCGGCGTGTACCGCGTCGTGCTGGTCGCGCACCTGGCCATCGGCATCCAGCCGCAGGCAGTCGCCCTGCGCGGCCAGCAGCAGGCTCCAGCGGCCCTGAGCGGTGCCCGAGGCGGTGGATTCCATCAGCAGCGGGAAGCGCGCCGGGTCATGATGCTGCAGGGCCAGCAGATCGATCGGGTGCGGCAGCGGTTGGATCAGCGGTGCGTGGGTCATGGCAGCCAGTTCGGGGATTCAGATGCGCGGAAGCCGCCTTGCGGCGGCCTCCTCGTGCGTAACGCACGTTCAGTCGAGCATGGCTCGACTCTACACAACGGCGAAGTCGAGCATGGCTCGCCTCTACAACTCGGTCAGACGCGCTTGAAGATCAGCGTGCCGTTGGTGCCGCCGAAGCCGAAGCCATTGGACATCACCACGTCGACCCTGGCCTGGCGCGCTTCGTTGGGCACGTAGTCCAGGTCGCAGCCTTCGCCCGGCTGCTGCAGGTTGATGGTCGGCGGAATGACGTTGTCCTGCAGCGCCATCACCGAGAAGATCGCTTCCACGCCGCCGGCCGCGCCCAGCAGGTGGCCGGTCATCGACTTGGTGGAGCTGACCATCATCTTGTAGGCGTGGTCGCCGAAGGCGGTCTTCATCGCCATGGTCTCGCCCAGGTCGCCCAGCGGCGTGGAGGTGCCGTGCGCGTTGAGGTAGCCGACCTGTTCCGGGGTCACGCCGGCGTCCTTCATGGCCATGACCATGCAGCGGGCGGCGCCTTCGCCGTTCTCGCTCGGGGCGGTCATGTGGTACGCGTCGGAGCTGGCGCCGAAGCCGGCCAGTTCGCAGTAGATCTTCGCGCCACGCGCCTTGGCGTGCTCGTACTCTTCCAGGATCAGGATGCCGGCGCCGTCGCCCAGCACGAAGCCGTCACGGTCCTTGTCCCACGGGCGCGAGGCCTGTTCCGGAGCGTCGTTGCGGGTGCTCATGGCCTTCATCGCGCAGAAACCGCCCAGTGCGGTCGGCGACGAGCCGCGCTCGGCACCACCGACCACCATCACGTCGGCATCGCCGTACTGGATCATGCGCATCGCGGTACCAATCGAATGGTTCGAGGTCGCGCACGCCGACACCGCCGAGAACGACGGGCCCTTCAGGCCGGTGATGATGCTCAGCTGGCCCGGCAGCATGTTGATGATGGTCTTGGGCACGTAGAAGGGCGAGATCTTCTTGCCCTCGTGGAACTCGATGGTCTGCTCTTCGATACCGAGCAGGCCGCCGATGCCGGCGCCGACAATGGCGCCGATGCGCTCGGCATTGGCGTCGGTGATCTCCAGGCCCGAGTCGTGCAGGGCCATGAACGAGGCACCGAGGCCGTAATGGATGAACGGATCCATCTTCTTGGCATCCTTGCCGCTGACCCGGAATTTGCCGAACAGTTCATTGTCGGCGGTGATGTCAAAGCCCTTGACCTCACCTGCAATCTTGGTGGTGAACCGATCCAGATAGGCATCAGAAACGTTGGTCAGCGGACCGATGCCCGAACGACCATGGGTGATGCCTTCCCAGCTGCTGGCCAGATCATTGCCCAACGGCGAGACGATACCCAGGCCGGTTACGACGACGCGACGCTTCATTGCTGATTCTCCTGGCCCGGATGGTTTCAACGGGCAACTCGGTTTGCTTCGGTGTGATGCTCAAACACACGGGGCCGCAACTGCGGCCCCATGGGGTGCGGTGCGCGGCGAGCGGAGACCCGCGCGCGCACTGCCGTCTGACATCAGGCCTTGACGTGCGCCTTGATGTAGTCGATGGCGGCCTGCACGGTGCTGATCTTCTCGGCTTCTTCGTCCGGGATCTCGCACTCGAATTCTTCTTCCAGGGCCATCACCAGCTCGACGGTGTCCAGCGAGTCAGCGCCCAGGTCATCGACGAACGATGCGCTGTTGGTGACTTCTTCTTCCTTGACGCCAAGCTGTTCGACGACGATTTTCTTGACGCGTTCTTCGATGGTGCTCATGGGATCTCGCTCCAGATGGAGTTGTGGTTCAAAAGTGGTCGCCATCAAGGGCGATGGCCGTGGGATAGTGTAGTGGAAACCGGCGCGGCCTTGCATTGCAGCAAAAACCTCCGCAGATCAACCACTTGCGGCGCAATCCCTGCGCCCCTTGCTTACGGCATGTACATGCCGCCGTTCACATGGAGGGTTTCGCCGGTGATGTAACCGGCAGCCGGGCTGGCCAGGAACGCCACCGCATGGGCGATGTCCTCCGGCGAACCCAGGCGTTCGAGGGCGATGTCGTTGATCAGCGCGGTACGCGCTTCTTCCGGCAACGCCTTGGTCATGTCGGTGTCGATGAAGCCGGGTGCGACAACATTGACGGTGACGCCGCGCGAGCCGATTTCCTTGGCCAGCGACTTGCTGAAGCCGATGATGCCGGCCTTGGCGGCCGCGTAGTTGGCCTGGCCGGCGTTGCCGGTCACGCCCACCACCGATGCGATGTTGATGATGCGGCCCTTGCGCGCCTTCATCATGCCGCGCATCACCGCCTTGCTGGTGCGGAACACGCTGGTCAGGTTGGTGTCGATGATCGACGCCCAGTCCTCGTCCTTCATGCGCATCAGCAGGTTGTCGCGGGTGATGCCGGCGTTGTTGACCAGGATCGAGATCGGGCCGAATTCCTTGGCGATGCCATCGAGCACGCTGTCCAGCGCAGCGGCGTCGGTGACGTTCAGCGCGCGGCCGTGACCGCCGTGGGCGGCCAGGCGCTCACCGATCGCGGCGGCGCCGGATTCGGTGGTGGCGGTGCCGATGACGGTGGCGCCCTGGGCGGCCAGCAGATCGGCGATGGCGGCACCAATGCCACGGCTGGCACCGGTGACCAGTGCGATTTCACCCTGCAGGGGCTTGCTCATGTTGTTTTCCTCAGACGGGAGCGGCCGCCGCACCGTGCCGCTTGCAGCGGCCACCGGTACGGTCGGCAGGAAACAGGGAAGGTCAGGCCGACCATGCCTCGCGGGCGGCTTCAAAGTCGCCCGGCGTGGCCAGAGGACGGCCGTCGATGGCCTTGTCGATGCGCTTGACCAGGCCGGTCAGCACCTTGCCTGGGCCGCACTCGGCGATCTGGGTGATGCCACGGGCGGCCAGCGCCTGCACGCAACCGGTCCACTGCACCGGCTGGTACAGCTGCTGGACCAGCGCGGTGCGGATGGCGTCCACGCCGTCGTGCACCTGGGCATCGACGTTCTGCACCACCGGCAGCTGCGGCGCCTGCCAGGACAGGCCGGCCATCACTTCGGCCAGGCGGTTGGCGGCTTCGCGCATCAACGGGGTGTGCGAGGGTACGCTGACGGCCAGCTTGACCGCCTTGCGCACGCCCTTCTCGGCCAGCAGCGCCAGCGCACGGTCGACCGCGTCGGCGTCGCCACCGATCACGATCTGGCCCGGCGAATTGAAGTTGGCCGGCACCACCACCTGGCTGCCTGCGGCTTCGGCGCAGACATCCAGCACCAGCTGGTCTTCGGCACCGAGCACGGCGGCCATGGCACCGACACCGGCCGGTGCCGCTTCCTGCATCAGCTGGCCACGCAGGCGCACCAGGTGCGCGCCGTCATGCAGGCTCAGCGCGCCGGCGGCAACCAGGGCGGTGTACTCGCCCAGACTGTGGCCGGACAGCACCGACGGGCGCGGACCGCCCACGGCGTTCCAGGCGCGCCACACACCAATGCTTGCGGCCAACAGGGCCGGCTGGGTGTATTCGGTACGGTTGAGCATTTCCTCCGGGCCACCCTGGGACAGCGCCCACAGGTCGACGCCGGCACCATCGGATGCCTCGGTGAAGGCTTCACGCACCTGCGGGTGCAGTTCGGCCAGCTCGGCCACCATGCCCACAGACTGCGAGCCCTGGCCGGGGAAGACAAAAGCGAGGGTGGATACGGTCACGCGGTCATCCGCTTGCTGCAATCGAAGCGGGCCATGATAAGGGGGAATCCGCTGTGTCGTCTGTACGTGCGCGTATGCAGGCGTATGGAGGGCGGCCGGGCAAGCGCAAGGGGTCAGATCCCTTTTCCGCAGGAAAAGGGATCTGACCCCTATCAGCCATCAGCAGAACAGCTGCAGCACGTCCAGATCGCCGTCGGCGAGGAAATCCACGCACAGGCCCACCAGCATCAGCACGCCAGCAGTGCTGGCACCGTGGGTGATGAAGATCGAATGGGCCAGCGCGCGCGCTGAGCGGCCAAGCTTCATGCAGACCCTGGCCAGGCTGCGCAGGCGGCCACTGACCGCATGCACGTGCTCGCGCACCGGCGCCTGGACCTCGCCCATCGCCTCGGCCATCATCGCCTGCAGATGTTCGGGGCGATCAGCGTAGTACTTGGCCACGCCATAACCGAACATCAGCCAGTCGCGGGCCTGCGCTTCGGACAGGTCCATCACTTCCAGCGGATCTTCCTCGAAATCGATGAAGCCGACCTGCTGCCCATCCCAGGTGAGATTGCGCGGCAACGGCTGGCCGAAATAGGCGCCGCGCGCATGCGCTTGGGCAATGGCCTGCATCGCCGCCATCACCAGCCGATCACGACCGGCTTCATCCGCTTCACGCAGGCAGGTATTGAACGAGCTGCCGTTGTCGCCGATCACCAGCGCGGCATGGCCGGTGCCCAGCACGTCCGGCACGTTCACGCCTTGCGCCTGCAGCTCTGCAAGGCGGCGGGCCTCGGTTTCGCGCGCGGCGTCACCACCACGGTGCGGCGGCGGGCGCAGGGCATCGAGATGGAAACGGCGCGCAACAAAATTGAGCAGGCCCAGGGCCAGTGCTCGGCTTCCCTTGCCGTACTGCTTCAGCCAGGCACGTTGCCCTTCGATGACGATGGGCTCAACCATGACAGGTCCTCCTTAAACGCGTTACGGCCCCGGAGGGCCGTAACGACAAGACTTCACATTGTCGTAACTTGCACTATCAATAGCGCAGCAGGGCCGAACCCCACGTGAAGCCGCCGCCGAAGGCTTCCAGCAGCAGCAGCTGGCCGCGCTCGACCCTGCCCGACCGCACGGCGGCATCGAGCGCCAGCGGCACTGAACCGGACGAGGTGTTGCCGTGCTTGTCGACGGTCACCACGACCTGGTCCATCGACATGTCCAGGCGCTTGGCGGTGGCTTCGATGATGCGCAGGTTGGCCTGGTGCGGAATCAGCCAATCCAGGTCGGACTTGTCCAGGCCGTTGGCGGCCAGGGTCTCGTCCACGACCGAGTCCAGCGCCTTGACGGCGTACTTGAACACGTCGTTGCCCTTCATGTTGATGGTGCCACCACCGTTGGCGCCGTCCTTGAAACCGCTCGAGACGCCAACCGGGTTCCACAGCAGTTCCTTCTTGCTGCCATCGGCATGCAGGTGGGTGCTGAGGATGCCGGTTTCTTCGTCGGCCTTGAGCACGACGGCGCCGGCGCCATCACCGAACAGCACGCAGGTGGTGCGATCGTTCCAGTCGACCATGCGGGTCAACGTTTCGGTGCCGATCACCAGCACGTGCTTGCAGTCGCCGGAGCGGATGAATTTGTCGGCCACGCCCAGCGCGAACACGAAGCCGGAACAGGCTGCGTTGACGTCGAAGGCGGGGCACCCGGCCACACCGAGCTTGGCCTGGATCAGGCACGCGGTGGACGGGAAAATAAGGTCAGGGGTGGTCGTGCCGACCACGATCATGTCGAGCTGCGAGGCATCGATGCCTGCGGCTTCAAGCGCGCGCAGGGCGGCGTTGTAGCCAAGGTCGCTGGTGGTTTCGCCTTCGGCCGCGATGTGCCGTTCACGAATTCCGGTGCGCGACTGGATCCACTCATCCGAGGTTTCGACCATTTTTTCCAGGTCGGCATTGGTCAGGACTTTCTCCGGCAAATAGCTACCGGTGCCCGCGATCCTCGAATAGATCCGCTTGCTCATCATGTTTCCTGTTGCGCGGGCCGCCGATCACCGGCACGCCCGGGAAAGAAGGCAAAGGCCGCTGCCCGGAGGCAGCGGCCTTCCCGGCACATCAATCTTCTTCGACGGCCGAGGTCTTGGTCTGGATGACCTTCTTGCCGCGGTAGAAACCATCGGCAGTGATGTGGTGACGCAGATGCACTTCGCCGGTGGTCGGGTCGGTCGACAGCTGCTTGGCGCTCAGGGCGTCATGCGAACGGCGCTGGCCGCGGCGGGACGGGGTAACACGGGATTTCTGGACAGCCATGGGATTGCTCCAAACTCGGTTCGTTTTGCTTCGTCGTTTCGTCGCACAGGACGCCAGCGCCCAGCACACTTTTCGCTTTCGCCGCAGCCGCCGACGACAACCGGCTGCTATTGTTTCTTCAATGCCGCCAACGCCGCAAACGGGTTGGCCTTCTTCGTTTCTTCTTCGCTCGGTGCCCAGTCCTGATCGACTGCCTCACCGTCGGGCGACAGCGGCACCACAGGCACCGCCAGCACCAACTCGTCCTCGACCAGGTCCAGCGGACGCAGCTGCCCGTCTTCCGGCACCAGCAACGCCTCGTACTCCTCCGGCAGGGACGATTCCTCGTCCTCGTCGCGGATCAGGCCAAGCCTCTGGGTCACCTTCACCGGCAACAGGAATCGCTGCATGCTGCGCTGACACGTCAGCGGCAACGCGGTGTCGATGGTCAGTTCCACATAGGATACCCGCAAGACGTCGTCGCGACCGAATTCAAGCGAGTAGACACACTCGCCGTCGGTATCTGCGACCAACCCCTGCAGGCGGGTCAATTCAGCCAGGGAGACCTGACCGTCGAAGCGCCTTCGCGCTACAACCATCCGCCAGGCATCCAGCGTTTCGGGCACGTTCGCGGACATAAGCCGCTGAATACTAAGGATCGCACCGCCCGCTGTCAAATGCCCGCCATACAGGACTTGCTGCTGGCGTTGCCGACGGGCCAGACTGCCGCGCCCTGCCTCGGTATTCTCGCATGTCACTGGTCCTGGCCTCCACCTCCCGCTACCGTCGCGAACTGCTGAAACGGCTGGGCCTGCCCTTCGACTGCGCACGCCCGGAGGTGGATGAAACACCGTTGAACGGCGAGGGCCCGATGGCCCTGGCCACGCGCCTGGCCGCCGCCAAGGCGGCCGATGTCGCCGCGCGCCATCCGGGTGCCTGGGTGATCGGCTCGGACCAGGTGGCCGACCTGAACGGCCAGCCGCTGGGCAAGCCTGGCACGGTCGAGGCGGCCTGTGCGCAGCTGGTGGCGATGTCCGGGCAGACGGTACGCTTTCACACGGCAATCAGTCTCAGACGGGATGGAGAATCCCTCGCCGCCCTGGATCTGACCGAAGTGCACTTCCGCGCGCTGGACTCGCAGGAGATCGCCCGCTACGTCGCCACCGAGCAGCCACTGGACTGTGCCGGCAGCTTCAAGTGCGAGGGCCTGGGCATCAGCCTGTTCGAGGCGATCGACAACCGCGACCCGACCGCGCTGGTCGGCCTGCCACTGATCGCGCTGTGCGGCCTGCTGCGCAGGGCCGGATTCGCGGTGCCGTGAACGGTAGAGCCGAGCCCATGCTCGGCTGCTTTTTTCGAGGCTGCCTGCCATCTGAATCGGAAGCAGCCGGGCATCGGCTCGGCTCTACAGGACCAGAGAACCTCAACGAACCTCGAACGGTTGCTCCTGCCACGCCTCCACGCTGCCATCGCGCCCGTGCAGGCGCAGGCCGAGCCAGTGCCGGCCCGGCGCCAGCGTGGTGGTGTCCAGCGACGCGTCGAAGCCCACCGCCGGATGCTGCGGATCGGTACTGTCCGGCCAGGCGGGGCGAATGTCGAACACGCGCCCGTAACGCGCGTCACCGATCGAGCGGCCATCAACCAGCACTTCAACCCGCGCCAGCCCGACCCCATCCTTGAATGCCCAGCCCTTGATGGCGAGCGTTCCGGAGACCTTTTCACCGTTGGACGGCGCATCCAGCCAAGCCATTGAGGGCGTTACGCAGGCCCCCTGTGCACGCTTGGCCGGCAGCCGGAACAGCAGGAACCGCTGGAAGCCATGATCGCTGCTGACCACGCGTGGCGCCGGCAACGGCCCCACCTGCTCGCAGATGGTGTGATAGCGCGCCAGCAGGTCGCGGTAGCGCTGGTCACTGGGTGACAGCACCAGCAGCATCGGCACACTGCGCGGGCCTTCGTGCAGCAGGTCCCACTGCGCCAGCTGTGCGGTGCGCCCATGCTTGTCGTTGAGCGGATGTGGCAACACCTCGATATCGCCATTGCCCAGCTGGAAGCCCAGTTCGGCACCGACCTTGAAGTTGCCCGCCAGGACACGCGTACCCGGTGGCATCTGCCGCAGTTCGTCACGCACCGCCACGGCCAGTGGCTGCCAGCCGGCAAAGTTGCGCGGGTAGTACTTGCTGCCGGCCATCTGCTCGCGAAGTGCCGGCGTGGACGCCATCAGGTAGTAGCCGAACGCCAGCACGGTACCTGCAGCGGCCAGCCACCAGCCGGTACGGCGCAGCCAGCGCGGCCAACCGTTGAGGACCACCGGCACGGCCACCAGCAGCGCCAGGTAGCCTGGCAGCGGCCAGTGGAAACTGATCCGCTCGACATCGGTGAAGAAGCCCAGCAGGAAGATGCCCAGCGTCGACACCCCGCCCACCAGGCCGAAATAGCGCCACTGCACCCGCGCCCCACCGCCACTGCGGGTACCCGCGAGGGCGACCTTCCACATCGCCATGCACAGGATCGGCGTCACCAGCATCGGCTGGATCACCAGGAACCACAGCCCCTCCCACTCGAACGTCCACGGGTGGCGCTCGACCACCTGGAACTTCAGGCCGGCGTCGTGGTTGTCGGCATTCCACGCCAGCAACGGCAGCCAGGCCAGCACGCCCACCGCCAGCGCCACCCATACGCGCGGGTCGGCCAGCATGCGACGGCCCTGCGGCAACGCCAGCAACGCAATGAAGCCGACACCGATGACACCAATGAAGCGGTAGTGGCTGAGCGCACCGATCAGCAGGCCCAGCGCCAGCTTCATCGCCGAGGACGCGTCCACGCTGTGCAGCAGGCGTGCCCCTGCGTGCAGGCAGATCACCGCCGCCAGCGCCATCGGTACGTCCGGCACGGCCAGCAGGCCCAGCGTGGCCGACAACGGCATCAGCAGCGTCAGGCTGCCCGCCTGCCAACCGGCCACGTTGCCGAACCAGCGCGTAGCGATGCGCACCACCAGCAACGGCAGCAGCGCACCGATGGCCAGGAACGGCAGGCGCAGTGCGAGTACGTGATGGCCACCGATCTCCACGCCCAGGCGTGCAAGCCAGGCGGTCAGCCCCGGCAGGTCGGAATAGGCAGCGGCCAGGTGCTGGCCTTCCTGCCAATAGAACGCCTCATCGACGAACAGCGGCAGGCGCGCAGCCACCACCAGCTTGGCCGCTGTGATCAGCGTCCATAACCAGAGAAATATTGTCCGCGCGCGCTGTTCGCCTTGCATTGCTCTATGGATAATCGAGTGGATTCCAGACCTGAGACGATCATGCCAGCCTCGTCCCCCAATCCCAGCATGCTAACCGATCAACTGCGCCAGGCCCTGCGGGAGGCACAGGATCAGGTGAACGCACTGGTGCTGGGCAAGGTGCCGGAAGTCAGGCTGGCCTTTGTCGCCCTGCTTTCTGGCGGCCACCTGCTCATCGAGGATCTGCCCGGGCTGGGCAAGACCACGTTGGCGCACGCATTGGCCAGCAGCCTCGGCCTCAGCTTCCAGCGCGTGCAGTTCACCTCTGACCTGCTGCCGGCCGATGTACTTGGCGTTTCGGTGTACGAGGCCGGCAGCCGCCAGTTCCAGTTCCATCCCGGCCCGGTGTTCACCCACGTGCTGCTGGCCGATGAGATCAATCGTGCACCGCCGCGGACACAGAGTGCGCTGCTGGAAGCGATGGCCGAGCAACAGGTCACACTGGATGGACAGACACATCCACTGCCCGACCCGTTCTTCGTGATCGCCACGCAGAACCCGGTCGACCTGTCCGGTACCTTCCCGTTGCCGGATTCGCAGCTGGATCGTTTCCTGCTGCGCCTGGCGATGGGCTACCCCAGCGCGCAGGCCGAGCGCGAGCTGCTGCGCGGCACTGATCGCCGCGACCTGATCGCACGCGCGCTGCCAAAGCTGGACGACACCCAGGTGCGTGCATTGCGTGAAGCGGTTGACCAGGTGCATGCCAGCGACGCGTTGATCGACTATGTGCAGGCGCTGCTGACCCGCAGCCGCCACCATGCCGGCGTGCGCGTAGGCCTGTCACCGCGCGCGGGACTGGCCCTGCTGCGTGCCGCCAGGGCACATGCGCTGCTGCTCGGCCGCGGGCATGTGGTGCCCGAAGACGTGCAGACCCTGTTCGTGGCGGTGGCCGGCCATCGCCTGGTGGCCGAAGCCGAATCCAGCTCCGGGCCGGCGCTGGCGCGGGCGATCCTGCAGACCGTCGCGGTGGACTGAAGGTGGCCACACGCTGGGCACGCATGCAGCTGCTGGCACGCCCCCGCAGGCCCGAAGCCCTGCCGCAGCGACTGGACCGCCATCGCATCTATGTACTACCAACCCGCTTCGGCCTGTTCGTCGCCACCCTGCTGTCGGCGATGCTGCTGGGCGCATTGAACTACAACAACAACCCGGCCCTGCTGCTTGCGCTGCTGCTGGCCGCGGCAGCGATCGCCAGCGCCATCGCCGCGCACCTGCAGCTGTCCGGCATACAGATCGATGCAATCTCCGCCGAACCGGTACCGGCCGGGCATCCCCTGCGCCTGCGCGTGGACCTTTCGTTGCGTGACCCGCGCGCGCGCCACGGGCTGCACCTGCAGCTGGGCGCAAGCGAGGCCTGGGTTGCACTGCCTGCACACGGTCGCGGCGAAGTGGAGCTGGATGTTCCCAGCGAGCGGCGCGGCTGGCTGGAACTGCCCCGCATCCGCCTGTCGAGCACGCAGCCGCTGGGACTGGTGCGGGCATGGTCGTGGGTGTGGCCGGAGCAGCCGCTGCTGGTCTATCCACTTGCCGAGGCACTGGCACCGCCGCTTCCGGAACGTGGCAACGACCCACTGCACACCCGCGCCCATGCCAGTGGCGATGAGCTGCACCAGTTGCGCCCCTATCGTGCCGGCGATGCCCCGCGCAGCATTGCCTGGAAACACTCGGCGCGCCGCGACAGCCTGCTGGTACGCGAATACGAGAAGCCGATCGGCATCGAAGTGGTGCTGGACTGGCGCACGCTGGCGGCGCTGGGCCATGAAGCGCGCATCGCGCGGCTGGCACGCTGGGTCGACATGGCCG
The DNA here is from genome assembly GCF_001807895.1 of Stenotrophomonas sp. HMSC10F07. Classification (NCBI taxonomy): domain Bacteria; kingdom Pseudomonadati; phylum Pseudomonadota; class Gammaproteobacteria; order Lysobacterales; family Lysobacteraceae; genus Stenotrophomonas; species Stenotrophomonas sp. HMSC10F07. Next base: position 17,626 of record NZ_KV791442.1, on the reverse strand, counting down.
AGCGCGAAGGCCGTCGCTATACGCTGCTGCTTCCGGCCCATCCGCCGTTGGGGCCCGGCCAGGGCGCCAGCCACCACCACCTGTGCCTGCGCGCACTGGCATTGATGCCCCATGACTGAGCCTGCCGTTCTGCTCGACCGCAACGCCCGCAGCTGGACCCTGGCCAGCGCAGCGCTGGCGTTGCTGCCACTGCTGCTGCAGCTGCCACCGGTACTGGCCAGCGTGATCGCGATCACTGCGGTGCTGACCGCTGCGCTTTCGTGGCGGCGGGTGCTGCCGATGCCGGTTCGCCTGGTGCTGGTGCTGGCCATGCTTGCCACCATCGTCTGGCAGATGGGCATGGTGCGGCCGGGCCGCGATACCGGCTGCGCATTGCTGGCGGCGATGCTGGCGATCAAGTCCAGCGAACTGCGCAACCTGCGCGATGCGCGCAGCCTGCTGGGCTTCGCGTTGTTCTCGCCGTTCGCCGCCTTCCTGCTCGACCAGGGGCCGTTGACCACCGGGCTGGCAGCGCTGGCCGCAGTTGCCGCACTGCTGGCCCTGCAACGCCTGGCCCTGGACGAGGGCCACAGCCCTCGACTGCCGCTGCGCGGACAACTGCGTGGTGTCGGCCGCCTGCTGGGGATCGGCCTGCCACTCGCGCTGGCCTGCTTCTGGCTGTTCCCGCGCTTGTCCACGCCGCTGTGGGGCGTACCCGAGCGAGCGGTGGGCACACCGGGCCTGGCTGACAGCATGGCGCCGGACCAGTGGCTGGACCTGATGGCCGACGACACCCCGGCGTTGCGCGTGCAGTTTTTCGGCGCGGTGCCCGAGCCTGCGCAGCGCTATTGGCGCGGCCCGGTGCTGACGTCGTTCGACGGCCACCGCTGGAGCCGCGATCGCGCGACGGCCGGACGCCCCGCACCGGTGGTCGAAACCGCCGCACAGGGTTGGGACTACCAGATCGACTACGAGCCCACCGACCGTCGCCTGCTGGTGGCACTGGACCTGCCCAGCCGCGCACCGGAGGGCAGCAGCTTCGATGCCGACATGAGCCTGCGCAGCGACCGCACGCTGTCCGCGCTCAGCCGCTGGCGGTTGCATTCGGCGCCGCCGCAACGGTTCGACACCGATCTGTCGCCCTACCTGCGCCGCGCGGCGCTGCAGCTTCCGCCCGGCTTCAATCCGCGCACCGCCCAGCTCGCGCGGCAATGGCGGCAGGAGGCAGGCAGCGATGACGAGGCCATCGTCCGCCGTGCGCTGCAATGGATCACCCGCGACTTCTCCTACACGCTGGATACACCGGTGGCGGGGCGCGATCCGGTCGACGATTTCCTGTTCAACTACAAGGCCGGCTTCTGCCAGCACTTCAGCTCGGCCTTCGTAGTGCTGATGCGCAACGCCGGCATTCCGGCCCGGGTGGTGACCGGCTTCGCAGGCGGTACCCGCAACCGCATCGGGGACTACTGGGTGGTGCGTCGCATGGATGCCCACGCCTGGGCCGAAGTCTGGCTGCCGCAACGCGGCTGGGTGCGGGTCGACCCGACCTCGGCCGTGGCACCGGAACGCATCCTGGACACCCTGGACGACCGCCTGCAGGCCGGCACCGACACCCCGCTGCAACAGCGCTGGCTGCAGCTGGGGCAGATGGGTGACTGGCTGCGGCGCGGCTGGAACGACCTGGTGCTGTCCTTCGATGCACGCCGCCAGCAGCAACTGCTCAAGCCGTTCGGGCTGGATGACCTCGGGCCGGCGCAGCTGGTGACCGGCTTCGTGGTCGCCGCCCTGCTGGCACTGGCGTGGATGGCCTGGTTGCTGGCCCGCGGCGAGCGCGAGCGCGACCCGCTGCTGCGTGCCTGGCACCGGCTCGGGCGGCGTTATGCGCGCCTTGGCCTGGCCCGCGCCCCCCACGAAACCGCACGCGACTGGTCACGGCGGGTACATGCCCAGCGCCCCGATCCGGCCCTGCTCGCACTCAGCCAGCGTTTCGCCGACGCACGCTACGCTGGAACTTGCACCGACCTCGCTTCATTATTGCGGGACCTGCGCAGGCATCGCCCGACTTCCGGAGCCTCCCCATGAACACCAAGTTCCTCCTCACCGCTGTGGCCACGCTGGCCCTGTCGGCCTGCGCCACGGCCCCCAAGCCGCTGCAGGGACAGTTCAGCCTGGTTTCCCCGCGCGACTCGGTCGCCACCCAGCAGGTCGGCACGCCGGTCCGATGGGGCGGCCGCATCATCGAGACCAAGCCCGGCCAGGGCGAGACCTGCTTCCAGATGATCTCGCGCCCGCTCAACGCCAGTGGCCGCCCGAACACCACCTCGTCCGACGCCAGCGACGGCCGCTTCATTGCCTGCCGCGCCGGTTTCTACGACCCGGCCGTGTTTGAAGCCGGGCGTGACGTGACCTTCATCGGCAAGATCGACGGCTACCAGAACACCCGCATCGGGGACTACGACTACCGCCTGCCGAAGCTGTCGGCCGATGTGATCTACCTGTGGCCGGAACAGCGCCAGGTCGATGTGGTGCCCTACCCCTATGGCCCGTGGGGCCCGGGTCCGTGGGGCCCGTACTGGGGTGGCTACGGCCGTTGGGGCTGGTGGTGATCGCCACCCAGCCCGCATGATCGGAAAAGGCCGCCTTCGGGCGGCCTTTTTCATCCACGCATGCGTGGACAGGGCTTCAACGCCCCGGCGTACCGAAATGCCCCAGCGGCGCGCCGGCCAGCAGGTGCATGTGGATGTGGAACACGGTCTGCCCGGCGTGCTCGCGGCAGTTCATCACGATGCGGTAGCCGTCCTGCGCGAAACCCTCGCGGCGCGCGTATTCGGCAGCGGCCAGGGCCAGCTTGCCGACCAGGTGCGCCTGCGACGGCTGCAGGTCGTCCAGGGTCGGGATGATCTCGTTCTTCGGAATGAACAGTACGTGCACCGGCGCCTGCGGTGCGATGTCCTTGAAGCCCAGCACCTCGTCGTCCTCATAGACGATGGTGGCCGGGATCTCGCGACGGATGATCTTGCTGAAGAGGGTTTCGTTGCTCATGGTCGGCCTCGGCAGGAGTGTCTTCCGCATTGTAGGCCGGCCGCGCCGGGCGATGCCCGGGTGGTGCTCAATCACGGAATTCGCTGCGCGTCCCGAACGCGTGCGACAGCGTGCCGCGGTCAACGTATTCAAGCTCGCCGCCAAGCGGCAGGCCCTGTGCCAGCCGGCTGGGCTGCACCTTGCGCGCGCGCGCAAGCTGCGCAAGGTAATGCGCGGTGGCTTCGCCTTCGACGGTGGCACTGGTGGCGATGATCAGCTCCTGTACCTCACCTACGGCCAGCCGCTGCTCCAGCTGCTCCAGGCCCAGCTCGCGCGGGCCGACGCCATCGAGCGGCGACAGCCGGCCCTGCAGCACGAAGTAGACACCGCGAAAACCCGTCGCGTTCTCGATCGCGAGACGATCGGCCGGCGATTCGACCACGCACAGCTGGCTGCGCTCGCGGCTGCTGTTGGCACAGGTCGGGCACAGCTCGGTTTCGCTGAAGTCGCGGCACTGCGCGCAGTGGCCGATACGCTCCACCGCCAAGGCCAGCGTTTCGGCCAGGCGCTGGCCGCCTTCGCGCTCGCGCTCGAGCAGGTGGTAGGCCATGCGCTGCGCCGTCTTCTGGCCTACGCCAGGCAGCACCCGCAGTGCGTCGATCAATTGTTCAAGCAGGGGTGCGGACACGGCGGCATGCTTTGATGGCGCCGAGCGAGCTCGACGGCTACAGATTCTGTGGCACCCGCTTGCACGGATGCCACGCTGGCAATCAGAACGGCAGCTTCATGCCCGGCGGCAGCTGCATGCCGGCGGTGGCCGAACCCATCTTCGACTTCGACTCGGCATCGATCTTGTTCGAGGCATCGTTGAAGGCGGCGGCGATCAGGTCTTCCAGCATCTCCGGGTCGCTGGTCAGCGACGGGTCGATGCGCACCTTGCGGCATTCCTTGGCGCCGGTCAGGGTCACGCTGACCATGCCGCCGCCGGCACTGCCGGTCACTTCGATCCTAGCGATTTCTTCCTGGGCCTTCTGCAGGTTTTCCTGCATCTTCTGGGCCTGCTGCATCAGTTGGGCGATATTGCCGCGCATAGTGTCTTACTCGTCAAAAGAACGGATGGAATCGGAAACAACCCGGGCACCGTGCTGTTGGATCAGCACCTGCACTTCCGGGTCGTCCATGAAAACGGCCTCTGCCACCTGCTGCCGCTCACCACGCTGGCGGTCGGCACGCTGATGCAGGGTCTCGGCCGGAACGTGTTCGGTTTCCACGGTCTCGACCACGATCTTCGGCGCCTGGCCCAGGGCCTTTTCCAGCATCTCGCCCAGGGCGGCCAGCGCGCGCTCCGAGCGCAGGTATTCAAATCCGGGCGAAAGGCCCAGTTTCAAGGTCCCGTGCTGGCAGCTGATGAAGGCGGCATTGGCGGCCAGCTGGCGCGACGGGCCGCTGAGGCCGCTGTTGGCGACCAGATCCAGCCAGTCTTCGGCAGTGGCCAGCTCGCTGACACCTTCCTGCGGCGTGGCGGCATGCGCCGGGGCCGGTTCGGCCGGCGCAATGGCAATACCTTCGGCGCGGAACGAACGCTCCGGCGGCGCAGGCTCGACTGGATCCGCGGCGGGAGCCGGCGGTTCATGCCAGGGCGCGACCATGGCGGCATCCGGGCCGGCCATCTCGGCCGCCAGGGCCCCATCCCGCGCCTCGGCTTCGTCGGTGGCCCACGGCGGCAGCTCATCGCTTGCCTCTGCTGCGATGGCAAACGCCGGTGCCTCGGCCTTCACCGGCGGCGGTGACACGGGCTCTTCCACCGGAACCGGCTCGGGCTCAGGCGTCGGATCCGGCTCCGGTTGCGGTGCCGGCTCAGGTTCGGGTTCAGGTTCGCGCGGTGCAGCCGCCGGAGCGGCCACCTGCGCCGCCACGGCCGGGCTGGCCGAAGCGACGGCAGCAGCCGGCGTCGCTTCAGGGTTTCCGGCATGGGCGCCACCACCGGCAGCGTTGCCACCCGGCGTGCCACCCACAGCACCGTCGACGGCCTTCGGCACCGGCGGTACCGCTGCGGCCGGGCGGAACGCCAGCATGCGCAGCACGGCCATTTCAAAGCCGGCGCGCGGGCTCGGCGCCAACGGCAGGTCGCGTCGACCATTCAGGGCCATCTGGTACCAGAGCTGCACCACTTCCGGGCGCAGGCGCTCGGCGAATGATGCGACATCCAGGCCTTCCGCCACGGCGGCACCCGGCACCAGCTGCTGCACCTGGATGCGGTGCAGGCCTTCGGCGAGCGCTTCCAGCACGCCACTCCAGTCCGGTGAGAATTCGGCCAGCGCGGCCACCACCTGCAGCAGGCGCGGGCCATCACCCTCGGCCAGCGCATCCAGCATCGCTGCCACCTGGGTGCGGTCCACGGTACCCAGCATGGTGCGCACCACGTCCTCGCGCAGCGCGCCGCCGGCATAGGCGATCGCCTGGTCCAGCAGTGACAGGCCGTCACGCAGGCTGCCATCGGCGGCCTTGGCCAGCTGCACGATGGCGCTGCCGTCGGCCTCGATCTCTTCCGCCGCCAGGATGCGGGTCATCTGGCCCTGGATCTGGTCTTCGTCCAGGCGCTTGAGATTGAACTGCAGGCAGCGGCTGAGCACGGTGACCGGCAGCTTCTGCGGGTCGGTGGTGGCCAGCAGGAACTTCACGTGCTCCGGCGGCTCTTCCAGCGTCTTCAGCAGTGCGTTGAACGCCGCCTTGGACAGCATGTGCACTTCGTCGATCAGGTAGACCTTGTACTTGCCGCGCGAGGGCATGTACTGCGCGTTCTCGATCACCTCGCGCACGTCGTCCACACCGGTGTTGGACGCGGCGTCGATTTCCAGCAGGTCGATGTAGCGACCGGCGTCGATGTCCAGGCAGGCGGCACACTGGCCGCACGGGTCGGCGCTGGTGCCCTGCTCGCAGTTCAGCGACTTGGCGAAGATGCGCGCGATGGTGGTCTTGCCCACGCCACGGGTACCGGTGAACAGGAACGCGTGGTGGACGCGGCCGCTGTCCAGCGCATTGCTGAGCGCACGGACCACATGCTCCTGGCCCACCAGCTCGGCAAAACGCTTCGGACGCCACTTGCGGGCAAGGACGAGATAGGACATCAGGCCACCGTTTTCCATCGGATGTTCCATTGTGCCATGCCTGTCCAGCCCCCTCGCCAACAATGCCCCTGGATGCGCCTCTGACCAGAGGTGCTTGTGTCCGGCCGCGCCGCCCGCTAGAATCTGCGCCCCTGCTGAGGCGTTTGCCGATGGCAGGGATCCGGAGAGGTGTCCGAGTGGTTGAAGGAGCACGCCTGGAAAGTGTGTAAGCGTCTAAACCGCGCTTCGGGGGTTCGAATCCCCCTCTCTCCGCCAGATTACGCAAACCCCTGTTTACGCAGGGGTTTTTGCTTTTCTGGGATGACCCTCGGCGGGACACAAATCGGGACACATCTCTCGATGCGCATCCCCCATCACCTCACCCGCTCTCCCACCGGCCTTTGGGCTTTCCGGCAACGCGTTCCTACCGACCTTCAAGGCGTGGTTGGCCGACGCGTCTTCAAGCGCACGCTGCGCACCCGCGACCTGCCCACGGCCAGGCTGCGCGCACTGGCCCTGGCTGCGGGCTATGCTCAGGCCTTCGATGTGTTGAGGGACCAACGCGTGGACAAGCTGAGCAAGCGCGAGGCGGATGAACTGATCGCCCGCCTGACCCAATCCGACAACCTGAAGGAGTTGATCCTTCACCGGTCCCGCGCCGCCGATGGCACGTTCACCGAGCGCTGGCAGATCGACAACGAGGAAGACCTGCGGCTTTTCCAGAAGATGCAACGCCAAGGCGCAGACCCGTTGCTGGACGCCGTCAACGGCACCCCCTCCCCCGCCCCGGCGCCAGTCCCGAAGTCCAAACTGACCCCCATCACCCTCGAAGACGCCTGCGATGATTGGCTGGCCACGCTTAAGGGCAACACGCTGCCCAAGACCTGGACGATCAAGCGCACGGCCATCGTGTCTCTGGTCAGCTTCCTCGGGAGCAAGACCAAGCTCCACACGCTGACGCGCACGGACCTGGCCCGCTGGTATCAGCACATGCGCGAGGAGGGCTCGTCCACCCCCACCCTGACCAACAAGCAATCTTACATTGGCGGCAAGGGCGGCTTCTTCGAGTGGGCCATGGCCTCGGGCTACTACTCCAGGGGCGACAATGTTGCCGCTGGGCATGTCAGCTACTCCATCCGAGAGAAGCGAGCTCGGCGAAAGTTCGGCTTCAAGCCTTACGACACCCACCAAGTCCAAGCCCTCTTTGCGCCAGCCGCCTTCGAGCAACTGGCGCTTTCAGCCCGCTGGGCGGCGGTCATCGGTCTTTACACCGGCGCTCGCGCCGCCGAGGTGGGCCAACTGCTTCCCAGCGATGTCACCGAGGAGGCGGGATTGCTCTGCATCCACATGTCCGATGAAGGGGAGCATCAGAAGCTCAAATCCGATGCCAGCATCCGAACCGTGCCGGTTCACCCTGATCTGCTGGCGCTTGGATTTAAGGAATGGGTTGAGGGATTACGGGCGGCAGATGCAAAACGGTTGTTCCCGGCCGCCAAACCGGATGCCAAGAACGGCGCCGGCAATTGGATCACCAAGGCGTTCGGCCGCCACCTGGAAGCCGTGGGCAAGAACTGGACACCCGGCAAGCGCGGCTTCCATTCGCTCCGGAAAACCGTCATTCAGTCGCTTCAAGGAGCGGGCGTACCGTCCGAGCTCCGGGCGCAAGTGGTGGGCCACGAGTTGGACGACGAGCACCACGCGACGTATAGCCGCGAATTCACCGCCCACGAGAAGCTGCATGGGCCTGGAAAGAACACCCCGGGATTGGCGGTGTTGGATTTTGGCCTGAACCTGCCTGCGCTGCGCACCCTTTTGAACGACCAAACGCCCAGAAGGCGCGTTAGAAGGACGTCGACAGGTTAGTCTTTAGATATTCGACATCAGGGGGATGTATGGGACGACGGAGCGGCTTAGAAGGGTTTCTGCGGGCAGCCGGCCGGGCAGCGGCGGCAGCGCAGCGCGAAAGCAAACGCCAGCAGCGAATGCAAGCGACGCAACTGAGGCAGTTGGAGCGCCATGAGCGCATGGCTGCTGCGCAACAGATGCGGGAGCTGCGCGCCCTGGAGAAGCAGGAGAAGGAAGCTGCGCGCTTGGCCAAAGCCGAATACCTCCAAGATCGCCAGGCGGAAGCAGACGACCTCAACGCCGAGCTCAAAGACCGGCTGGAGGAACTGGAGGGTCTGCTTCTTCACACCCTGTCGGTGAACGACACCATCAGCTTCGACAGCCTGCGTCACACCGATCCCTATCCCGGCTTCAAGGTGCCCAAGGACTTGGTTCCGGGGTTGGCGCCGGTCGAGGTCGAGGTTCCGGGTCCCACCGGCTTCGCGCGCTTTTGGCCCGGGGCTGCAAAGCGGCACTTGGCAGCCCAGGCGGCGGCCCATCAAGCCCACCAGCAGGCTCTCGAACAGTTCCATCGCGCAGAAGCGCAAAAGAAGCAACGGCTGGCCGATCTACGGGCCCAACACGAGACCGAACGCACGCTCTATGAGGCTGACGTTGGTCGCCGAAACGCTGAAGTTGATGAGTTTCAGAGCGCCTACCTGGCTCACGAGCCTGACGCCGTCGTGGCCTACAACGACATGGTGCTCACGCGCTCCGAATACCCCTCCGAGGGCTTCCCTCAGGCATTCAAGCTGGCCTATGCCGAGGCATCCAAAGAACTGGTCATTGAGTATGACCTCCCCGAGGTGGGTGTCGTCCCCACCGAAGCCGATTATCGCTACGTCAAAACACGTGATGCGATCGACTCCAAGGCGCGCAAGGCCAGCGACATCAAATCGCTCTACCAAGACGTCATTGCCTCAATCGCGCTGAGGACCTTGCACGAAGCCTTTGAGGCCGATCAAGCAAACGCATTGGCGCTGGTCACCTTCAATGGCGTGGTGGACACCCACGACCCCACCACCGGCCAAGAGGTTCGGGTGCCGGTGGTGTCCGTCCGCGCAACGAAGGCCGCCTTCCTTCAGCTGCGGCTCGAACGCGTGGAGAAAGTCGCATGCCTGCGCAGCCTGGGTGCTCAAGTGTCAAACAGGCCCGATGAATTGCAGGCCATCAAACCAATCGTCGAATTCAACATGGTCGACAAGCGCTTCATCGCGCAATCGGACGTGCTCTCAGGACTTGAATCGCGCCCCAACCTTCTGGATCTGACCCCCAGCGAGTTCGAAGCACTCGTCTCCAACCTGTTCAGCCGGATGGGACTGGACACGAAACTGACCCGGAGCTCCCGCGATGGCGGAGTCGATGCGGTGGCCTTTGACACCCGGCCCGTCTTGGGCGGGAAGGTCGTCATACAGGCCAAGCGCTATCGGGACACCGTAGGGGTCAGCGCGGTTCGCGATCTTTACGGGACCATGCTCAACGAAGGTGCCAGCAAGGGCATCTTGGTTTGCACCAGCGGCTACGGCACCGAAGCCTTCAACTTTGCCAAAGACAAGCCCATTGAGCTGATCGACGGGGGTGGCCTGCTCTACTTGCTGAGGGAACACGCCGGCTTGGATGCACGCATCGCAGCTTAAGGACAAGAACATGGCTAACGGATCAGTCCCTCACGACACCAAAGTGGCCGTTTTGGTCGATTGCGACAACGTCAGTCCCGAGATCGTGGAGCACGCCCTGCTGATGGTGGCCCAGTTCGGGCGCGTGGTGCTGCGCCGCGGGTATGGAAACCACGCCACGTTGGCGAACCGCTGGCAGGAAGTGCTCGTCCAACAGGCGTTTACACCTTGCCTCCAATACCAATACGCCTCTGGAAAAAACACTTCCGACATCGCCCTGGCTCTCGATGCTCAAGAGGCGTTGTTCGATCATCGTGCCGACACCTTCTGCCTGGTGACCAGTGACTCCGACTTCGCTTACCTATGCCGAAAGCTGCGGGAGCGCGGAGCGACTGTCTGTATCGTCGGCGAGCCCAAGACGCCAGCGGCCCTGCGAAACGCTTGCGATCAGTTCTTCGAATGGGAGCGCAAAGCAGTCGCCGAGCCCTGCGAAGACCGACCCAATGCATCACCGGCCAAAGCGGAGGGCAACAAAGTTGAGCCCGCGGCAGTCGACACCAAGCCGCTTCCCAAGCGCCGTCCCAAGTTCGTGGTGGAAGCGGTCACGCTGCTGGCTGGAGACACCTCAGAAGGCGAGGTAGGACTGGGGCCGTTGGGCCAATACCTCAAACGAACAGACCCGTCCTTCTCTCCCAATGCCTATGGGCATTCGGGCCTACTCAGCATGCTGAAGACCTATGACCTGCTGACCCTACGCCGGCAGGAAGGAGGCCAGTGGACCGTCAGTCTCGCGCCGGAAAGCAGCCCAGCAAGACAAGACTGAAACGCAGCAACTCTCGACGCTTAAGGCAAGGCATACAAACAGCAAATGTGTGACGCGGTGCGTCATCATCCGCTTGCGCATTTCCGTCTGGGTGGTTCGATGTGAAGAACCTTCACCAGATGAATTACAAATGCCAGCAAACGTCGAACTTCGTATCGCCAGCCAGGTTCTTCAAGCCTTGTTGCCTGAAAACAATACCCGCAACGCTGCTGAGCGTGAGTTGGATGTTCAACATGCGCTGGATGTCGCAAGATTACTGTTGCGTCGATTCGCCGAATCGCAGGGAGGCCATGGAGGTCAGCCCCTTGCCTACGCTCCTACGAGAAGCACTGTATCGCAAGCGGCGAGCGTGGACCGCAGCCAAGTGCCGATGAGCTTCCCTTCACCCGATGCTTGGCGTGCGTCTCGCGGCCTTCCGCCAGCGAAACCACTGCCGGCTCGAAAACCATCGGTGGGCACCGGCCCCCATTGAACAATAGCCCCGCATTCGCGGGGCTTGTTTTTTACAGGGTCAGTGGAACGTTGGCCCTCGGGGGACCGACGGGACGGAACCCAAGACGCTCGAGGCCACCTGCTTCGGCTCAGCGAGCGTAGGAGCGACAGCCTGTGAGGGATGGGGCAACGCTGCAAGCAGTTCAGCCTTGGTAAGGATCTCAGCATCGATGGCATTCAGCTCTCCCTCCGATGCCCGCTCCTGAGCCGCCTTCAGCTCGGCTGTATGTTTCTCGAGAACCGAAAGCCGCCGCCCTCGGCGCAGGGTCCACTCCGACCTCGAGTATCTGGTCGACCCCGGCGGACAATCGGCGTTGAACCGTTCCCACTCCTGCTCGGCCATGTGACGCAGCCTGGTTGCACTCTTCACGTTAAGCAGCCTGCGAGCCCGGCTGATGATGAGGGACTTAAGGGCACGAACCTGGAGCGAAGCTCTGGTGACCCACTGCCGAAGCTCGCTGGTTTCTCCTTGAGAGGAAAGCTGCCGCTGAGCCCACCTCAAGGCATCGCGAACCTTCTCCATGGCCAAGTCTGCCCTAGCCCGGGAAATCTCGTCCACGTCGCGCAGTGCATCGAGAATCTTTTCGGCAAGGCTGATGGGCGTCGGTTCCGGCGTATGCCCGTGAGATGAAAGGAGCAGGTTGTGCAGCCGGATCCCGGATACGCCTCGCATCTCCAGCCCCCCAGGTAGCCCCGCGGTTTCTGCATTGAGCACTCGCCCACTTTGCTTCGCGGCCTCTTGGCCAGGCACTGGGGCGGGCTTTCCTTCCAGCCCGGCTTTGCGCACGAGGAAGTCATAGTGCTCCCGATTGTCTTCGGCGATCTGGTCGTTCGTGCTTGCCTTGTCGGTCGCCACACCCTTCCCAGCTAGGGCCGCAGCATGCTTGCCTAGGTGCTGAGTCGGTTCGCGGGAGAGCGCCGCTGCCGCCAAGTCGTCGCCTCGCTCCATCGCAGACCGTGCCTGTTCGGCCAGACTTCGGTGGTCGATCGTGCTGGCAAGGCCGGCCGCCTCCAAGTGGGCATTTGTAGTGGCCGCGACCATCTCCCGAATCCACTGCACCTGCACCTTGCCAGACGGCCCCACGTCCAGCTCCCGGGTCTTGTCCCCAAAGCCCTCAGGTCCGAGGCGGCGCGTGGTGGCCAGGATATGGACATGGTGGTTGAGCCCATCAGGCGTCCCAGGCGAATGGATGCTGGCCTGGACAGCGAACCCATAACGATCGACCAGCGCGTCGGCGATGACAAACGCCAAGTGCGCCCGCTGCTCTTCGGATAGCTCATGGGGTAAGGAGACTTCAAACTCCCTCGCCACAGTCGAGTCTTTCCGCCGCTCCGCAGCCTCTGCGACTGCCCAGAGCTCCCGAGGGTCCAAGGCCCACGCGGGAGCGTCAGGCGGGGCGAGGCAGAAGCTCTCAACGACGCCACTACGGCGACGGTAGTCATGCTGCTGCCCGGTGAGCAAGTCCATGAGCAGCAGCCCGCCCCGGTAGGCCGCCGCAGCGACGGCCGACTGTCCGCGGCCGCGGCTGAAGGTTTTGATTGAAGTGTGGAAGATAGCCATAAAAACTCCTGACAACAGGGGTCTTTATGGATCAGCTTTTGCTTTTGGCAAGCCTCGCAGAGGCTTGGGGTCCCAGGGGCGAAGCCCTTGGCGCACGCGTTCCGCAGGAACGCCTAAGTGCGCTCTTGCTCGATCACTGGTTTGGTTAGCTCATATGCTTCATGCGTTACCCCGGCGAGTCGATTTCATCAGGGTCACAACGCTCTGCTTTCGTGGGCACCTTGGCATGTCTAGAGCTTCAGCAATCCAACAGAGCACGATATCGGCTCATAGCCGTAGACAGTGCAGGCTGATATATGTAATATCCACTTATCACAGCTCGCCGGAAGAGGCATGATGGCAACTCGTAAGCATCTCGTCAGCAGGAAGAACCAAATTGTCCCAATCAAGAAGGGCGGCGCAACCCACGATCCCGAGTGCGTTTCGCTGGCCATTGAAGAGTTCAAGCGCGCAGCAGGCAACCCGAACGTGGGCAGTCTTAAACTTGAACTGGACAAGCGTACAGGTGTGATCAAGCTCGACGCACGGAGCACCGATAAGCAAGTGGTGACCAAGGAAATCCTGGGTCCAGGCTTGGACATCGTAACCCACTACGATGGCCGCTCACTCAAGAGAAATGAAAGGGATGCCAACATCTTGACCCTACTGGACCGCGGCCTCACCCAAGTGCAAGTTGCAACCAAGCTTGGTGTCTCTCAAGCACTTGTTTCCAGAGTAAAAAACTCAGGATAAAAAAAGGCCGCCCGAAGGCGGCCTTAGGTGAAACTGGGATAACGACGCTGCATTATTCGCGCCTCTATCCCTTCTTTGGCGCCAAGCTGGCGCGTCTCATTGACAAGGATATCCCTGACCATGCCTTTCTGTCAAGGCGTAGTTGTTCAAGCAATTGAAAGAGCCCTCTCGGCCCCTCGGCTGGCGTCATACGCCAACCTCATGGCGACGAATCAAGGTCGTGAGGCAGTCGGCGCCTACATCTGGGGCCTTGAGCTTAACTCTGCGCTCTCGCCATTTCTGGGGCTGGTCGAAGTTGCTCTTCGCAATTCAATCAACAGTGCTGCATGCTCCGCATTTGGACGGGCCGACTGGATGCAGGACGTCATCAAATGGCACGGTGACAAGCTGTTCATGGCTAAGGCACAATCCGACCAACAAACCTCTCAAACCTATTATCGAAGGGGCTGCCATCCGTTCCATCGCCAGCGCCTTAATGGCCGCCCCCTCAAACACTGGAAATCCCATGTGGAGAGAAAGCGGGAGTCTATTCTTCAGCAATTGACACGTGAGGGCAAGCCGCACTCCAATGACCAAGTTGTGGCACATGCGATGTTTGGTTTTTGGTTAGACTTTATGGAAGCACCATTTGAGGAACAAGGCGCCCCCTACTCTCTCTGGCCCAGATGCGAAAGGGATATTTTTCCCAACGACGCCTCGTTGGACCGTGCAGGTGCTGAGACGATCCTCGTTGCTGTGAAAGGCTTGCGAAACAGGGTCTCACATCACGAGCCCGCATGGAACATAGCACGCCCTCTCACGCCCGCTGGCGTGAATGTCTATATGCGCACGGTCACCCAAGATATGACGCGCTTGCTGGACGCAATAGATCCGAATTTGGCTTTGATGATGAGAAATGCGGGCATGTATCGGCGACTAGATTGGTTACTCGACCCACAAACCGTTTCCTCCTTCTCATCAATATCACCAAACGCGCCTATTGACTTCAAACGCCTGAATCGCTCGATTCGACGATTTGCAAAACAGATATCCCATCCCACCCCTCTACCCAACACATTCTCGACCTCTTACCGAGTGGAGCATTGTGGTCGGCCACTCATGACATTCTCGGCTTTCGTATAGCTGCCCACCTTATATCGCAGATCCCTGATCACCCATATATTTTGCTGGAGTTGGAAAGACTCTCTAAACCGTGGCATGACTTACCAGGGAATGTCGTCGTCGAGTTCGGCGGCGCCGACGGAAGCGGCTGCCAGATCCGCTGCTGGCACCATCATATCTATCAGCCGCTCTCCTTGCGCCAATAGATGGTCGTAGGTCATGACCGTGATTCCATGCATGCGCCGATTGAGACCGTGGAGAGCGCGCTGCTGCTCGTCTGTCCACTCATGGGAGCGACCGATGACGATAGTGGCGCGTGGGTGGTATGCCACCACCTCCTTGTGGTCGAGCAAGCCCTTGTCAGCAAAGTCATGGAGCATGTCGAGGTAGCGGTGGCACTGACCGATGGCTTTCGATACCTCGGCGGAAAAGTAGTGGTTCTTGTGAGCCTTGTCATAGAGCAGAACTTCCATGTCGGGCCGTTTCAGCTCAACGATGTCTCGATAGCCCGCAATGACGTTAGGCAACATCAGGTCTATGTTATCCCCAGTGGTGATTGCACGCACCTCGTCCCGAACCACGTAAGCATTACCGAAGGCCCAGCAGTGCTTTTCGCACCATGACTGGTAGACCTGCTCTGCCGCCTCCCCACGCCCCAAGCTCGAGCGCAGCTCAGCGACCGCCGAGCGCATTTCGCTGAGGCGGATAGATCCGCGTAGCGCGGTGGTCAGTTCGTGAGTGAGCTCCGTGCTAGCCAAGTGCTGGACCAGGTCCGAATGCGAGAGCACCTTAGTAAGCGCGCCGACCAGGGTCTGCGGATCGTGCCCGCTTAGATCCGCCGCCCCGTTAGCCACCTTGATCAGGATGAACTCACCGGCTTCCGATTGCTGCGCCAATGGAAGATGCGTCTGAAGGTATTTGAAGAGCTTGAGCGTGGAGGCCTCGGTCAAGGTGATGCTCTTGACCGGGTCCTCCTGCCAGGGCGAAGCCTTGGTCTTCTTGAATCCCTCAAGCTTTATGGAGAACTCTGTATGGTCGCTATGAGGAATCAGCCATCCAACCACATGCAGCTTGGTCCGCGTCGTCTCATTGAGGACCACGACGGGCACATAGTCGAGCTTTCCGCTGCTCGCCGTCTTCCGAACGACTTTAGCCAAATCCCCTGCCTCGCTCATTGCATCTCTTCCTTGGGCCACGGTGCCCGGATAGTCTCAGCTCTGCTTCGCAAGCGCCATCAGGTGACGCAGCGCTCCCGCCCGGTCCTTCCATGTGTCGACGTTCCACGATGGATGGTAGACCCACGTCATCAGGGCTGACCCTCCCTCGTAGTCCAGTGACCAGACTTCCCTAGATTCGATGTAGCGTGGCTTGCTCGCTCCTCGATTCACCTGTTGGGCAATGAAGGGCTCTAAGCCTGGTTGTGGTTCACCATGACTAAAGAACCGCCAAGCGGTGCGACCCAGCACCAGCACCACATCCGGGTTTAGGACTGGCAGGATATCGTTGACCAAAACGTTGCCACCATCCCGCAGCGCCTGGCTGCGCGGCCGATGATTTGCTTTGGTGCCAGCGAAAGACTGGGATAGGTTGATGAAGGCAATGCTCCGCCAGACCTCTGCCGCCTCCGCTATCGAATGCTGACTGTCCCCGGTAAGCACCAGGTCCAAGGCACGGAAGAATGGACCATCACTGGAATCCCGAACCCGAGTAGCCATCCCTTGAAAGATGTTCTTGGTGTATGGCCGGGTCACCTCTACGGCATCGCTGACTCCTTCCGTCCGATAGTGAGACTCCCCAAGCAGCAACAGCCGCTGCCCATCGAAGCCTTGGGAAAAGCGCTCACCCACGTAAGGGACGAAGCGGACAGATGCCGGCCAAACTTCCTCTACCATCGACTTCCTCATGCCACGCCTCCGTCAAACTGGCCCGATTTAGGATGCGGAGAACGAGAAACCAAACTCAAAACCCTAACAACGAAAAAGTTTCATTTAACCAATGTTCAGCAAAAGATGAGAACCTGAACGTGTTTTGTTAGCTTATATACATTAAACAGTACCAAAATGACTCTTGAGTTTTCGGATGGACCAATCGCCAACTCATTGTTTTTACTAATTATGGTAGCGCAAACCAGCCCGGTACAAATGTGACACTTCCTTGAGCTAGTCGTGTCGTTGCGCAACACTTACGGCGTTCAGATTGATCCCGATTTTGTATTGACCATTTTGGGACCTGTTTTATTGGTACTTCCATCGTTCCGATGGAAGCCAAGCAATGCCCTCCCCCGCTTTAGAACACCTCCACCAATACCTGCTCCACCCCATGGGCACTCTCCAGCTCAGGGGCATCCAGGTAGGCAATCTTCGCATCGAGGAATTGAACATCACCGGCCGAGAGGCTGCCATCCACGCTCAAGAAATGCTTGACCGGGCCGACGACCGCCAACGTCGCAGCCGCCGGGCCAATGGCTGCACCCAATACCCCGTCCCACTGCCTGTCGCATCCGCCCCTCGCCTTCTTTCAGTGGAGATAGCGGATTACGTTAGGTCCCGCGATGACCGAGGCTTGGCGAAGGACACGACAGGCTCCACCTTCCGCACACTTACCTTGCTCAAGATGGCGTGTGGCGACATCCCCGTCTCTCGCATCGACCATGCCCATATCTATCGTCTATGGGAATTGCTGCGGTGGGCTCCGCCATTGCTTCTCTCAGACCCGAAGTATCGCGGCTACACGTATGACCAAGCAGTCGCGCTCGGCAAGGAGCTGGCCGTTCCTCCGCTGGCACCCAAGACGCTTGAGAAGCATCGCCGCTTCCTTTCCACCTTTTTCAAAGGCCTAGTCGAGGCTAACGCAATTCCCGCCTCCCCCATGGCGCCCTTCAAGAAGTTCAAGGAAGACTTGGCCGAAGACGCAGACAAGGCGGAGCGCCTGTTCGACGAGTCAGACCTGCAGAAAATCTTCGCACCGGACACCTTTGTTCCGTGGGCAAAGAGCCATCCCCATCGATGGTGGATGCCCATGATCGGCCTCTACACGGGAGCACGCATCAACGAAGTCGCGCAATTGAAGGTTGCGGACATCGTTCAGGAGGCGGGAATGTGGTGGTTCCGCATTCGAGTCACGATCGATCCGGATTTAGCGCATAAGAGCCGAGGCAGAAGCCGGCAACGCTTGAAAGGCAGGTCCGCCATTCGAGATGTGCCCATCGCACAACAGCTCATCGACGCTGGCTTCTTGGACTTCGTGGAGGACATTCGACAGTGCGGCCATCCCAGACTTTTCCCTCACCTCTCGGCGGGTGTCAACCGCA